>JBNNED010000421.1:0-2597 GCA_050285825.1 Verrucomicrobiales bacterium
TTCACGAAGAGACTGATCCGATCATAATTCCCCGAAGTCCCGGCCTTCTCCAGCTTTCCAACCAGTAAAGAGGTTGTGTCCGCCGTCATTGAAATGGAACTGTGCGTGCTGTCGCCTCCGTTCGATGTCCCGACGCGCGCGCCTAGGCTGGCCGATCCCGTGCTGAGAAGGCCAATGCCGCCCGAGCTGTGATTCTCCAAATCGTCATTGAGCATGAAATGCACGAAATCGTCCACATCCAAGCTCCCAGGCGAACCGTTGTCATCATAACGGAATAGAAAGCTGAAATAAAGGGTGCCGGTCTGGGCGGCGAATGCTCGGTTGGTCGCGGTCGCGTCATTGGAAAGAAGATTCACTCCGGTTGATCCGCCTGACACGACGACACTGCCGTTGTTGTAGGACAGGGGCGCGGAGGGCGTGTACAATTCAACGATGGGCTGAGCGCCCCAAGACCCACTCCAGCCCGTCCCTCCGCTCTGTCCGTCCAAGCCGGTTCCCGCCACGTAATCAAAGCCATCATAGGCGATCAGGGAGGCGGAGAGCGAAGCGGCGCCCAGTCCCCACAGACTACAAGTACCCAGCAGGCAACTTTTCATATTCATGGCTCACTGTTAACAATGAGGTCTGTGCAATGTCAAGACATAATTCAGGGACACCTTTCCTCGTTTCAGTCTCGACGACTCCGACGGAGGAGCGCCATTGCGGACAGCGCGGAGAGTAACACTCCCGTCGGCTCTGGCACGGGGTCGCCGCTGAATACCAGGTTATCGAACTCCAATGAATTTCCGGTAGCAGGGGTGTGGATATAAAATTGGAAGGTCACTTCGTCATCAATCGCTTGAAACTCGCTGAAGGCGGTGAGGTCGATGGTATAATCCGTGAAAGTCGTCCGCACACTCGGAACGGCATTGACCTGAAAAAGATCAGTCGTGCCTGTCAGGTCGGAGCGCAGGGTGAAGCCCCGTTCCGTGGAGGAATTCCCGCCGCGGGTGACCTGCAGAGCCAGTTCATCCAGTTGGTAAACGCCCGCATTGATCGTCAGGGTGAGTTCGAAAAAAGAATCATTCGCGACGGCACCGGTGATGTTGCTCGCGCTCCCGTGTGGGTTGACCTGCAGCACCGGGGTGGCATAGCCCCCGCCCGGGTTGCCCGCATCGCTAAAATTACTTAAACCGCCTCCATTGCTCACTGTTGAGCCGGTGACATCCGCGCTCGCATTCAAAACCGTGCCCGCGGTGTTAAAATCGTAAGTCACGAGGGTGACGGCGTGAACGGCGCTGGGAAGGAGGATTGCCCCGGCCAAGCTCATTGCGAAGGAAGTCTTTTTCATAGGCAGAAGGCCTTAACAAGCCACCTTGGATGTGTCAAACCACGATCAGCGAGCTAACTCCTCGGCTGTCCAGGGGGTCGTCCGTCCGCCGTGGGCTTCGCGCAGGGTGCGCACTTCCTCGGGCGTGATCGCGCTGGCGGGCTTTTTCGCTTGTCCGAAGGCTTCGCGGCGCAGCCAGGTGAGGACTTGGGCGACGTGCGCATCATCGAGCCCCATCGGCGGCATGACGAGCGGGGCCGCGCTCTCAAAGGGCTTTCCATTCACCGCGATCGGACCACTGAGACCGTGCAAAAGGACCTTGATGAGTCGTTCTTTTCCCTCCTCGCCTTCCGCCAGCAGCCAATCGGTGCCCGCCAGGGGCGGATAAACGCCCGGCAGCCCCTTGCCATCGGCCTGGTGGCAGTTCAAACACAGCATGTCGTAGATTTTCCGACCCGGATGCGTCGCCGCTTCCGGCAGGGCGAGTTTTTCGAGTAAAGCGCGTCCCTGTGGCGAAAATTCCCCCGTCGCGAGCTTGCCCTTCCACGCCGCCCGCCCCTTTCGCAGAGTCTGACGCAGGGCGTAAGTCAAAAAGGGATCCATCGGCTGCTCCAAAGCCCGCAAAGCCAGGGGAACGCCGCGCTCCGACGGCAGTTCCGCCGCCGCCACGACCGCTTCCAGCCGCACCCGGGCTTCCTCGTCCGCGATGAGGTTTTGCAAAACGTCCTCCGCGCTCCAGCGACCGGCCAGGCGCGCCGCGTAAGCCCGCAAGGGAGCTTCCTCCGCGCCCGCGAGCTGCGCCAGCAAGTCCACCCGCGCCCGCCCGTGAGCGGCGAAGACTCCCAGCCCTTCCATGAGCAGGTGCCGGTCCTTCGCCCGCGCCAAATCCAGGGCCGCGACCCAGTCGTCCAGAGCGGCGAGAACTTCCGCTTCCGGGCCATCGAAAAGAAGGCGTTTGGCCTGTTCCCGCTCCCAGCGCTCGCGCGTGCCGAGGTGATCGAGAAGCTGGCGCCACGAAAACGTCGCAAAATCCGGTGGAGACAGCGCCGTCCGTCCGCTCGCCCGCACGCGCCAGATCCGCCCGTGGACGCGGTCGCGCGCCGGATCGGCGTAGCTCGCCTGGTAGTGGCCGATGACGGGATTGCACCAGTCGGCGAGATAAATGGCCCCGTCCGGACCGACTTGCACCTCGACCGGTCTGAAGGATTTTTCCGAGCTCGTGACGAGCCTTGGCAGTTGCTCGGAACGGAAGCCCGACCCCTCGTCGACGAGGCGGTGGAGCTCGACA
>JBNNED010000422.1:0-4113 GCA_050285825.1 Verrucomicrobiales bacterium
ACCGACGCGCGCTCGAAGTTCGCCGAAGTGGTCACGAAGTACAAAAAACTCGACATGCTCGGTGGGAATTACAGCACGCTGGCCTACTATTACCAAATGGAATGCACCCGCAAACTGGGTGAGCTCGAGGCCTTGAAAGAATTGAAGGACAATTTCCTGCCCGAGCCCCTGCTGGACGCCTCCCACCACAAGCAACTGGAGAATTACAAATACTGGGACGCCGTGCGCACCGAATCATGGGAGCGCTTGATCGAGCTCGCCCGCAGCGAGGAGGAAAAACACTTCCCCGGAGCCCAGCGCGCGCAAATCGCCTACTGCCTCGGTCTCGCTTACGAGAACACCGGCAAGACGAACAAAGCCCTCACTGCTTATAATGAAGCCTGCATCTCCGACTTCGCCGCTTCCGAGGAAGTGACCCGCAAGTCGGCGCTCTCCATCATGCGCCTGCTCAAGGAAAACGCCGAAGTGCAGACCGCGATCAGCCTGTTCGGAACGGATGACTTCAACGCCAATTCCAACGGAGCCCAGCTCCTGAAAGAAGGGGTCGCCATCGCGAAGCTCTGGGGCACGGCCCTCGGAGGCGGAGCCGAGCTGCCCAAGGAATACGCGGATCTCTTGAAATACGAGTTCTGAACCAGAAAGAAGTGAATTCCGGTAAAATACCGGAGAACGATTTCAGATCCTTCGTCCTTGTTGGGACGGAGGATTTTTTTTAGTTTACCGAGCATGACCATCAGTATTCTCACCGCTGGCACGGGTTCCTACTACTGCGGGGCCTGCATGCGGGATCATGAACTCGCCCGGCACCTGCGCGCGGCGGGTCACGAGGTCGCTCTGGTCCCGCTCTATCTGCCTTTGACGCTCGATGAGGTCCGGGGAGAGGAAGCGGAGAGGGGGCCGGTTTTTTACGGTGGGATCAACGTCTGGCTGCAGGAAAAATGGGCCTTTTTCCGCAAAACCCCCGCCTGGCTGGACCGCCTTTTCAACGGACGGAGTTTGCTGAGATCTGCCGCGAAACGAAGTCATCTCACCTCCGCGCACGAACAAGGCGAGATGAGCTGGCGCATGCTCGTCCCCGAAGAAGCGCACTTGCAGAAGGAAAGCGGGAAGCTTCTCGACTGGCTGCGGGAGCACGAAAAACCGGACGTGATCCTTCTTTCCAATGCCCTCCTCGCCGGTATGGCACGGGAACTCAAGACGAGCTTGGGCGTCCCCGTTTTTTGTGCCTTTCAAGGTGAAGACAGCTTCCTGGACGGCCTCCCGACTCCCTGGCGCGAGCGCTGTTGGGAAGCTCTCGGCGAGCGCCTGGAGGACTGCGATGGCTTGATCGCGCCGAGCCGGTTTTATGCCGAATTGATGGCGGGGCGGCTGAAGCTGAGCGCCGAGGATATCGAAATCATCCCGAATGGCGTGCGGGCGGAGGAGTGGCCGGTCAGTTGCTTGCCGGATGACCCGCCGGTCATCGGTTATCTGGCCCGGCAGTGCGAGATCAAAGGTCTGGGCGTGCTCGTCGATGCTTTTATCGATCTGCGAACGCGCTTGGGCGACGAGCGGACGCGCCTGGCCATCGCAGGCACGGCCACGGCGGAGAACGAACCTTTCATCAAGGCGCAGCAGGAAAAACTGGCGGCGGCGGGGCTGGGCGACGAGGTCACGTGGCAAAGCAACATCAGTCGGGAGGAAAAAGAGGCGTTCCTGGCTTCGCTCACCCTCTTTTCCGTTCCCGCGACATACGCCGAAGCCTTCGGGCTTTACCTCGTCGAGGCCATGGCGGCGGGTCTCCCGCTGGTGCAACCACGAGCCGCGGCCTTCACGGAAATTCTCGCCCAGAGCCAGGCCGGGCGACTCCACGAGCCCGGTGAGGCGCGCGATTTGGCCAGAGTCTGGCAGGAGCTGCTGGGCGATCGCCAGGCGCTGGTGGAGGTTGGGCGGAAGGCGCGGCAGGCGGCGGAGGGAGCCTTCGGACTGGAGGCGGTCGCGCAGCGCTATCTTGAGCTGTTTCAGGCAGGTCCGCGTGTTTAGGTCGCTTCAGACAATTTCTTGCGAGGCAGGGGCTGATTTTTCCATCCGCCAGTGGGGGATTTTTCCCCAGAGGAGCGGGCCGGGACCGGTGATTTGGTAAGCGTTTTTCTGATAAAAAACGGTCGCTTCCTCGCGGGCGTTGAGGTGGATTTTTTCGGCAGAACGCGCCCAGGCGTGGCTTTCAAGCTCGCGCAGGAGTCGGCTGCCAATGCCACCTCCCTGCTGGTTGGGAGCGACCGCCATGTAGCGGATTTGCCAGTGGCCAGGGGAGGCTTCGTGGATGCGGGCTACGCCGATGAGCTCGCTGCCGAAGCGCGCACAGAGTTGGTAGGAGGGCTGGCCGGGGGTGTCAAACTCATCGCGTTCGCTCCCCTTTTCCTTCCCCCATGGGGCGCGGAGCTGCTGCCAGCGGAAGTGGAAGTAGCCGTCGAGTTCCTCCGCGCTTGGCGGGGAGATGCTGAGCTCGTGCGTTGCCATGGTTCAGGGGCGGGTGGCGGGGGGCTTGATCATGAGGGATTCGATGATCTTGGCCAGTTTTTCGGGCGGGCAGGCAAGCCGGACGAGGCGATCGCGCGCCTCGGTTTCCGGGCTGAAGTGAGCCCAGCCTTTTTCGTCGAAGCGCAGCTTTCCGCGCTCGTCTTCACCCCATAAGTCGGGGTTCGAGCCGCGCACGGCGTAGAGGGCGGCGCATTGGTCGTAACTCGGTTGGCCTCCTTTGATGGCGACGCGTTTGCCGAAGTAGCGGAGTTCGTAGGCGCGGCGCACGGGGTTGTTTTGGGGCGTCTCGGTGAGGCGGACGCCGGTCCAGACGCGGTGCCCGACGCGGAAGCCCTGCCAGTAGATCGGGCCGGGCCAGTTGTCGGCGACGCTGCGGGCGGCGGCGATGTGGGTGCCGATGTTGGTTTCGGCGCGTTGGGCGTGGGGGATTTCGCCGCCCATGACGACGAGGCGGGCGACTTTTTGGCGGATGAGAGCGGGTTCTTTTTCGCAGAGCTCGGCAAGATTGGAGAGCGCGCCGACGCTGCAAATGGTCACGCTGCCGTCCGGCTGGGCGCGGAGGACGCGGCGCAAGACGTCGAGTGCGTCCGGAGCCTGGTCGTCGGGGCCGATATCGTTCGGGAAGCCATCGCGCAGAGCGCGGGTGTATTGGCTGGTGCGGCGGAGGTCGGTGGGAATGGCCTTACCCGTGCCGATGGGGAGCCCGGGGCGGCCGTAATAGGTGTTGATGGCGTCGGTGGCGGCCGCCGAGGCGTTCGTTTTGTCGCGGCGGTTCGTGACGGTGGCGAGGATTTCGCACTCTCCGAGGTCGGCCAGGGCGTGGAGCATGGCAAGAGTGCCCACATCGTCGGCATCCCCGGACATGTCGGTGTCGAGGATGAGTTTGACGGGCTCGGCGGTGGCCCAGGCTAGGCAAAAAGAGATGAAAATCAGGAGCTGGCGAGGCATTTTATTTCTACTCACCGAGGGGCGCTGAGTTTTCAAATGGGAAGCATGTTTTGGCTATCCGAACTGTTCTCCCGACCGTCTGACAAAGGTGTCACCGGGCTTCCCTTCATTTTGGAACCGGATCTGCTCTGATGCAGGCGCGGTCGAGACCGCGAGATTCAATTCAAGACAAACAAGTTATGAAAAAGACAATGACTATTCTGGCCGCCATGGCCGCTGCCGGTGCCGCTAATGGGGCGTTGATTATCAGTCAGTATTACGAAGGGGCCAGTAATGATAAATATATTGAAGTTTTTAATTCTGGTTCTGGTTCCATTGATTTTACAAGCACGAGTTTTACTCTAGCTCTTTATTCTAATGCTATTCGGGAGAATTGGAAGACGAGCGGAAGCACAACAAGTACCGTACTGCTCGACACGGGAATTTTGAATTCGGGTGATACGCTGCTTTTTAAACATTCCAGTGCTGCAAATCCGTCTTATGCGGCAACTCTTGGAACTGCTTCGTCAATCACCAATTTTAATGGTGACGATAGTATTGCTATTTTTTCAGGGGACTCTACGAACGCTGCCGATTTGGTGGATGTTTTGGGATTCACCTCCAATGTTGGAGGCAACACGAGCTTCACACGCAATTCCATCAATC
>JBNNED010000423.1:0-6554 GCA_050285825.1 Verrucomicrobiales bacterium
CTCTTCCGATCTGATGGAACCTTTGTTCGTCGAGGTGATCCGCTCCTGGAGACCGGCCATTTCCTCGGCGAGGGTCGGCTGGTAACCCACTGCGGACGGGGTCCGACCCAGAAGGGCGGAAACCTCGGAACCGGCCTGGGAGAAACGGAACACGTTGTCCACGAAGAGAAGAACGTCTTTCCCGGACTCATCCCGGAAGTGCTCGGCCATGGCCAGAGCGGACAGAGCGACGCGAAGACGGGCACCCGGAGGCTCGTTCATCTGACCGTAGCAAAGAGCCACTTTGGAACCATCGGCGAGGACGGGGTTGCCGTTCTCATCAAGCTTGGGATGTCCCTTCTCGTCCTTTTCGGTCGCGATCACGTTCCCCTCGATCATCTCCCAGTAGAGGTCGTTCCCCTCACGGGTCCGCTCACCCACCCCGGCGAAAACGGAGTAACCACCGTGGGCTTTGGCGATGTTGTTGATGAGCTCCATGATAACCACGGTCTTACCCACACCCGCACCCCCGAACATCCCGCCTTTACCCCCTTTGAGGAGTGGGCAGATGAGGTCAATGACCTTGATCCCGGTGACGAGAATTTCCGTCTCAGCGGATTGCTCGGTCAGGGTAGGAGCTTTGCGGTGAATGGGAGCGCGCAGCTCGGGATTGGAGAGGGGCTTGTTCTCATCGACGATGTCGCCGGTGACGTTGAAAATACGGCCCAGAATCTGGTCGCCCACGGGCACGGAGATCGGTGCGCCGGTATCGACGAGCGTCATGCCCCGCTTGAGGCCGTCCGTCGTGCTCATGGCCACGGCGCGGACCCAGCCATCACCAAGGTGTTGCTGAACCTCGAGGACGAGTTTCACTTTTTCACCGAAGACATCATATTCGACTTCGAGGGCGTTGTAGATCTCCGGCAGCTTGGCGGCTTGGGAGAAGTCGGCATCGACGACCGCGCCGATGATTTGGACGATGGTTCCTTGGTTGCTCATGGTAAGAGAGTTTTAAGTAGTTGAGAGTTAAGTTTTTAAGTTGGGTGCAGGACGGTGGGATTAATGGCTCGGTGGGCAGCTCGGGCTCACTCCATGGCTTTCATCGCGGTGGTGATTTCGAGGAGTTCGGCCGTGATCGCAGCCTGGCGGAGCTTGTTATACTCGAGCGTCAGATCCTTCATCATGCTCTTCGCGTTGTCGGTGGCGGCTTTCATCGCGACCATCCGGGCGGAGTGCTCGGAAGCGCGCGCCTCGACGATCATTTGGTAAACCTGGAAGTTGATGTAAAGTGGAAGCAGCTTGTCGAGAACGCCTTCGGCACTGGGCTCGAAGAGGTAATCCTTGGCCAGCGCCGCCGCCTTGTCGGTGTCGTGCGCATCGCCATCCTTCGCGCCCACGCCTTCATAAGCGCGTTTTTCGGCCAACTGATCCGCCTTGATCGGGAGGAGCTGGGAAATCCAGGGATCCTGCTTCAGGGTGCTGACGAAGTTGTTGAAGGCCACGCTGATCTTGTCGTAATCGCCGCTGAGGAACTTCTCGGTGACGAATTTCGCAATCGGCTTGGCGTCGCCAAAGGGAACGGGATCGCCCACGTGCCAGTCGGCGATGACATTCCCACCGAGCTTGATGACGGAGAGGCGGAGTTTTTTACCAACGGTGATGAACTCCGTGTTCTCGTTCATCGCGGAACGGACTTTCTTGAGCAAGTTGGTGTTCAAGCCACCGCACAAGCCCTTATCCGTCGAGATCACGAGCATCAATTCCTTGCCACCTTCGCCCCGGTCTTCGAGGAGCGGGTGGGAGGCTTCATCCGTGTTTTCCTTGAGATTGGTGAGAACCTGGTTGAGCTGATCGGCGTATTCCCGACCGGCAAGCGCCTGGTTCTGGGCCTTTTTCATCTTCGCAGCCGACACCAGCTCCATCGCTTTGGTGATTTGCGAGGTGTTTTTAACCGATTTAATTCGGCGGCGGATGTCTCGAAGGTTGGCCATCTCAGTGAATTGAATGAAGGATTGATAAAAGGTCGCCCGCTAATTACTTCCAGCTGCTTTTGAAGTCTTCGATGGCCGTTTTCAGACCGTCCAGGATCTCGTCGCTGAGGGCTTTTTCGTTCGCGATCTTGCTGAGGAGATCGGCCTTGCGGGTGCTGAGGAATTCCTCGAGCTGGCCCTGGCACTCCTGAATGCGCTCGACCTCGACATCGTCGAAGTAACCATTCTGCATCGACCAGAGAACGGCGACTTCCATCTCCATGCTCTTCGGCGAGTATTGGTTTTGTTTGAAAAGTTCGACAATGCGCTGACCACGCTCGATCTTCTGCTTAGTCGCGTCATCGAGGTCGGAACCGAACTGGGCGAAAGCCTGGAGTTCGCGGAACTGCGCCAAGTCGAGCTTGGTCGTGCCGGACACTTTCTTGATGGCCTTGGTCTGCGCGGCGGAACCCACCCGGGAGACGGAGAGACCAACGGAAATCGCGGGGCGAATACCTTGGTAGAACAAGTCCGTTTCGAGGAAGATCTGACCGTCGGTGATGGAAATCACGTTCGTCGGAATGTAAGCGGAAACGTCGCCGGCTTGCGTCTCAATGATCGGCAGCGCGGTGATCGAACCACCACCTTCGCGCTCGGAGAGACGGGCGGAACGTTCGAGGAGACGGCTGTGGAGGTAGAAGACGTCACCGGGGTAAGCTTCCCGGCCGGATGGGCGGCGGAGAACGAGGGAGACCTGGCGGTAAGCCACGGCTTGCTTGGAAAGGTCATCATAGACGTTGAGGACGTCCTCACCCTGATCCATGAGGTATTCGGCCATGGCACAACCGGCGTATGGCGCGAGGAACTGGCTCGTCGCGGAGTCGGAAGCGGAAGCGGAAACGACGATCGTGTTTTCCAGCGCTCCGGCCTCTTCGAGAGTTTTCACGGTGCGGGTCACGTTCGACATTTTCTGGCCGATGGCGACGTAGACGCAGCGCACGGGCTTGTGACCTTCGATGCCCGCCTTGTTCTGGTTGGCTTGGGCGATGATGGTGTCCACGGCGATGGTCGTTTTGCCGGTGGCGCGGTCCCCAATGATGAGCTCACGCTGGCCCCGACCAATGGGGATCATGGCGTCGATCGACATAATCCCGGTCTGCAAAGGAACGGAAACGGACTTCCGCTTAATGATGCCGGGAGCGATTTTCTCCACGGGATAAGTTGTTTTGGCGTCGATCTCGCCTTTGCCGTCGACCGGTCGACCCAGGGCATCGACAACACGGCCGAGAAGAGCTTCACCCACCGGAACGGAGAGGAGCTTGCCCGTCGTGCGGCACTCGTCACCTTCTTTGATGTGGAGACCGTCACCGAGGAAAACGACCCCGACTTCGCTCTCTTCCAGGTTGAGCGCCAGACCGACGAGACCACCTGGGAACTCGATCATCTCGTTCAACTGCACATCGCTGAGGCCTTCGACCTTGGCGACGCCGTCACCTGTTTCGCGGACGATGCCGATGTTGGTTTTTTCGACGCCGGTGCTGACGTTCGCAATCTGATTTTCCAATTCCTGTAGGATGTTGCTCATGGCGATGTGGTTGGGAAAGTTGAGTTAAAAAGAAGGGTTGATTCGTTGGGATGATTAAAAAGCATTGGCGAGGCGATCGAGGCGGGACTTGACCGAGCCGTCGAAGACATCGTTGCCGACGCGGATGCGCAGGCCGCCGATGAGATCGGTGTTCGTGACAAATTCAAAGGTGAGATCCTGCCCGTATTTCTGCCGGAGATCAGCGGTCAGGCGCTCAGCCGTCTGCGGGTCAAGCTGGACCGCGCTTTCGACCAGGACCGACTTGCTCTGGAGCTCGGCTTTCACGAGACGACGCAGCACCTGGAGAATCGCCCGGTAGTCGCGTGGTTTTTGCGAAACCAGCTTGTCGATGGCGAGGCGCAAGCGACCTTCGTCCATGCGACCTTCCACCTGACAAAGGCGGAAAATGCGGCGTCCGGTGCTCAGGGCGGTCTTGGAAACTTTCATCGCTCGGCGTGCTTGGGGTGAGGTAAAAAATTAGTTTTGGACGCTTTGCAGAGCCTCTTCGTTGATGCGGCGCTGGTCGTCGTCGTTGAGCACCTTGCCGGAAACTTTCGCCGTGGTGGCGGTCACGAGGCGACCGAAATCACGCTTGAGCTCGGCGGCGAGTTGCTCGCGCTCGGCTTTGGCCTGCGCTTCCGCTTTGGCGAGAATGCCCTGGGCCTGCTCGACGGCTTCCTGCGACTTGCGCTCGGTGAAGGCGGTGGAGCTTTCCTTGGCTTCGTCGATGAGGCGCTGGGCCTCTTTGTTGGCCTCGGCGATTTTCGCCTCGGTCTCTTTTTCGCTCTCGGCCAGGCGCTGCTCGATCTCTTTCAGCTTCTCCTCGCCCTCGGCGATGCGCGCCCGGCGTTTTTCGAGGATTTCCTGGATCGGCCCGAAGGCGAATTTCTTCAGGACGAAAATGACGATGATGAAGTTCAGCAATTGGGCGATGAAGAACGGCCAATTGACGCCAAAGGATTCAAAGAAGCCCGCTTCGGCCTTCTCGATGACTTCGCTGGTATGGGCCGTCTCAACGGCTGCAAGGTAAAGTTGATTGAACATTGAACTCTGGCGTGTGGTTTGGTCTTGAATGGAAGGCGCAACCCCGTGGCTACGCCTTGATAGGTTTCCAACTGAAACGGCGCTTAGAAGCCGACAGCGAAGGCGGACAGAATGAAGATACCTTCAATCAGTGCGGCCAAAATGATGGAGATCACGAGGATCGGGGTGGCGGCGCCTGGGTTACGACCGGTGGACTCAGCGGCTTTGAAACCGAGAAGACCGATGCCGATGGCGGAACCGAGGGCGGCGAGGGCGACTGCGAATGCTTTAGTGAACATGGTTTTAGTTGTTTGTTGTTTGTTGTTTTATTTGAATAACCCCCACGATCTCATGGCATGGTCCGGCATTCAAAAGGGATCATCAGTGGTGCTCTTCGTCTCCGTGATCACAGATGAGCTTGAGGAAGACCGCTGAAAGAAGGGTGAAGACGAGCGCCTGGACCAAGCCCACGAGCAACTCGACGAAGTAGAATGGCAGGGCCGGCAGGAAGGCCAACTGCGAGGGCACGAGCGCCATGAGCGCCTCCAGGGTCTGCTCACCGCCGTAGATGTTACCGAAGAGACGGAAGCTGAGAGCGACCGGACGGATGAAGATGGAAACGACTTCGAGAAGACCGACGAGGAAGAAAATCACGATCATCCCCACTTGCATCGCACCACCGAACTTCGCTTTCGGCGCGAAGATGTGCGCAAAGAAGCCCTTGGTGCCGTTTTCCGTGATTGCCCAGTAAAACCAGAGCACCGCGAAGGTCAGCGACATCGCCGCCGTCATGTTGAGGTCGGCATTACCACCGCGCAAAAGCCCCATGATGTGGCCGTGACTGTCAACCGCGCCCATCGTGCCGACCCCCGGAAAGAGACCGAGGTAGTTGACGATCAAAATCAGCAGGAAGGTGCCGCCAAAGAACCAGAAAGTGCGCTTCACCAAGTGATCACCGAGGATATTACCGAAGAAATCATAAAGCGTCTCGATGAGCCATTCGGCGAAGTTCTGGAAGCCCGCAGGCACCATTTCGAGCTTCTTCGTAGCGGCCTTACAGAAAAGAATAATGATCCCGGCGGCGATCCAGACCATGATCATCGAGTTCGAGATCCAAGAGAAAATGGTGCCCTCAAACGGCGAAATCGGGTAGAGCGGAAGCTGATGACCCTCCGCAGCGGCGGCAGAACCAGCACCGGCCAGCATCAGGAGAAAACCAAGGAAAAATTTCGGGAAAGTCGCCATGTCGTGTCTCAGTCCACCTCGGGACGCGCGCTCTATAACGACAGCAGAGATTTGGGGCAAGATGAATTTGTGAAAAAATTCACAAAGTCCGTTTTTCCACGTCCTTAAAGGCTTTTCGAGCCCCCGGAGCTCGGGCAAAAACTTCAGCGCGCCAAAGCAAAACTCTCCCGCACGGCCTCCCGCTTGAGCCGCAACTCGCGCCATTCATTGACCAACCGGCTCTCCTCGATGATCCCGCAGCCACTCGGCAGGAAGAGCTCGCGACCCTGCCAGCGCAGCATGCGGATGCCGACGAGGGCCTGGAATTCCCCCTCGTGCAGAAGGCCGAAGGGTGCGCCGAAGACTTCCGGACACTGCAGGCGCTCCCGCCAATCGACAGCCATGCGCATCGTTTCCGCCGTGCGCGGCAGAGGCCCGAGGGCAGGCGTCGGGTGCAGGCGCTCGACGAGCCGGTCGATGCTTTCACCCCGGTAGAGTTCGACCTTGATCAGGGTCTGGAAATGAACGAGCTGGCCGAGATCAAGAACCTGGCGAACCTCGCGACGGACCATGCCGAGGTCGGAAAGTTTGGAGATGAGCGACTGCGCGACGAATTCGTGCTCGCGGATTTCCTTTTCATCGACACAGAAAACATCGCGCTCCTCCCGCCGCGCCGTGCCGGCAAGAGCCATCGTTTCGAGCTGGTGGCGGCGCAGGCGGAAAAGTGACTCCGGAGTGGCACCGATGACCCCCTCTTCGCCATTCCACCACCC
>JBNNED010000424.1:0-2782 GCA_050285825.1 Verrucomicrobiales bacterium
GTGTGCTCTTCCGATCTGGACGAGGGTGACGGTGTCGAAACCGCCTTCGCTCAGCTTGGCGCGGACGGCTTCGGGGTCGATGGGCTGGCCCCACTCGACCTGGATTTTCTCGGCTTCCTTGCCGCAGGAGAGGGCGACGTCATACCATTTGTCGGAAAAGGCCCCACAGCAGAGGTTGAGCACTTTTTTCTGCACGAGATTGCGGATCGAACCTTCCATGACACCCCAGGCGGAGGAGGTCGAGAGGAAGACGGGGCGCTCGGTGCGGGCGATTTTTTTCAGGCCGGGCCGGATGGAGGCGTAGAGCTCTTCGAAGTCGGCACCGCGGTGGCCGATGGAGGGCCCGCCGAGGGCGGCGAGGGTTTCGGGGGCGATGTCGACGGGGCCGGGGATGAAAAGTTTGGGCTTTGGCATGAGGCGGGCGTCATGCCGTGAAACGGTCAAAATGTCGAGAGTTTAAGAACTTCGCTGTGACACTTTTTCTAGTTGCACTGCTCTCTAGTTCTGACAGTTTGTGATGAAACGCGACAAGAGTGCCGGATGGTTAGCGCTCTGCGACTCAGTTAATAAGGTGAAAAACAAGACTTCTTTCAGAAAAAAACAGGATGGCGTGATTTTTAATGGCCTGTGCGGGCTTTTTGTGGGCTTCGCCTTGCTCTGCCCTTTGGGGGCGGAGGAGGAAAAGGCTGCTGTGAAGGAGTCGCTGGATGAGGCTGAAGTCGTTGAGGTGGAGGAACTTGAGGAGGTGACGGAAGCCCCGAAGGAGAAAAAAGCGGAGGAGGGTGAGAAAAAGGAGGCGGCGAAAGTGGACGCCCCACGGATTTATGGATGGCGGGAGTGGGTCTGGGTCGTGAAACCGGATTTCATTCTGCGCGCCAAATTGGACACGGGAGCGAGAACCTGCTCGATTCATGCCACGAATGTTGAAGTTTTTGAATCGGACGGGAAGAAGTGGGTGCAGTTTACGATCTCCGACCCCGCTGATGAAAAGAGCCCGCGATTGCGGCACAAGGCACCGGTGGTGCGGATTGCTAAAATCAAGAACGACCGGGGTGGATTGGACGAGCGTTATGTCGTCCCGATGACCTTCCAGGTGGGTGATCGCAAGATCGAAGCGGAGTTCAACTTAAACGACCGGGAAGAGATGGTGTGCGCCGTGCTCGTGGGACGCAACGCGCTGGAAAACCTCGGCGTGGTCGATTCCAGCCGCACGGATGTCGTTGGCAAGCCGCGCGTTAAAAACCTGCCGCCAAGAAGGAGAAAAAAGAGGCCGACAAGGCCGTGGAAGCGGTGAAGTGACGTCGTTTAGGCGAGAGAAAATGATTGCCTGGAACCTCATCAAAGTGATAATGCCAGTATGGATGCCGCAGTGATTGAACAGGAGGCCTTACGGCTCTCGGAGCCTGAGCGAGCTGTTTTGATCGAGAGGTTGCTGGAAAGTTTGGCAGCCCCTAGTCCTAGCTTGCGCCAAGCTTGGGTAGAGGAGTGTGATGAACGCATGCGAGCGGTCGAGGCGGGGCGGATTTCGTTAATTCCAGGGGCGGAGGCTATTCGGGAAGTGCGATCAACGCTACGCTCATGACGCACTATTTTACCTCGGCGGCGCAGACTGACTTTCGAGAAGCAGCCTTCTATTACGAGCATCAGTCGGCGGGACTTGGTGACCAGTTCTTGGATGAACTGGTGGCGACAGTGGAGCGTATTTGCATGTTTCCAGAAGCTTGGGGGAAGGTCGATGAGCGTTATCGGCATTGCCACATGCGACGCTTTCCCTTCACGCTGATCTATTTGATTCGGGAAGAGGAAATTGTTATTGTTTCTGTCTTCCATCAACGCAGAAAACCTAGTAGTTGGAAAGATGAACCCTAAATTGCAAAATCAGAAGTAAGGTCGTCGATAGGCATTTGGCGGCTGATTACAGATCAATCAAAATACATGAAAAAGATTTTTTCCTTGGGGGGGCTGGTGTTTTTCCTGCTGTTGGTGGCGGGAGCGGGGATTTATTATAAAAATCAGGTCCTCGGGGTGCCTTTGTGGCCGGATGAGGAGCGGGGGCGTTGGCTCCTGGAGGCGCGGATTTCTTTGACGGCATCGAACGAGCCGACGAAGGTCGTCCTGGCGCTGCCGGGGGAGGGGTGGAAGTCGGGGGTGGAGGGGCAGCCGGTGTCGATGGATTACGGCTATTCGGAAGAGCAGGAAGGCGGGCGGAAAGTGGGGGTCTGGTCCGGGCGGGAGTTGTCCGGCCAGCAGTTGTTTTACTACCGGGTCGTCATCGGGGAGAACGAGGGTCGTCTCGTCTTCCCGCGCGGGAAGGACGAGGAGGTGCCGGTGGTGAACGGAGCGGGCGCGACGGGCGCGCGGGAGACGGCCCTGGCGGCGGTTGAGAGTCATTGTCGCCTGCGTTCGGCGGACGAAGAGACTTTTGTGCGGCGCTTGCAGGAGCTTGTGGCGGCAGACGGGGAAGAAGAGGCTTATGGTTTTTTGCGGCGTTATTATGGCGATAAATTTCCCGATTCCTGGCAGACGGAGCTTGTCATGGACGTCATGCGGCAGGGCGGCATTCCCTGTCAGCCGGTGACGGGGATTTTGCTCAGTGAAGAGCGTGGCATGCAGGAACCCCTGGAGCTGCTGGAATATTACGACCGCGCGGAGGACGTCTGGCGCGTGTTTTCTCCCGCCGGGGAAAGCCTGGAACGGACGCTCGTCTGGTCGCGCGGGCAGAGCTTGCTGGAAGTTTTCGGCGGCAAAAACTCGCGCATTTCCTTCTCCGCGATCAAAGAAC
>JBNNED010000425.1:0-4994 GCA_050285825.1 Verrucomicrobiales bacterium
CGTCGAGAAGGTCCCAGACGGGATCTTGATCGAGCTCGTCGGGGCTTGGATGTGAGCGGTGGTGGTGATCGGAAGTGCTCATGCGCTTGAAGTGATACGCCGGATGAAACCGGAATGATGCGAGGGAGTTGCGGATTTTTAGGAGAATTAGCTTGATGCCTTCAAGTGAACTTGTCAGTCATCTTTTTATGAAAAAAGCTTTGTTGTTCTTTTTACCGGTTCTCAGTAGCCAGGCGGCCATCACGACCGGTGTGACGGGAGTTTATGACGAGGAGGTCATCCAAGCGAATTCGCCAGACGTTTTAGCAACTGGTGGCGGATTGAACAACATCCGAATCAATGACTTCTACGCATCGGTGGCCTCGGCTTATGCTTTAGGATACGGTGGGGTGATCAATTTCGTTGCCGCTACCGGGAGTGCCGCTGTCAATGATACGATCGATGCGACTTATGGCGTATCGAGCGAGAAGGTTTTAAATATCACGAATACGAGTCCCTCCGCCTACAATCTGGGAAGTGGTGCCTCTGATCGGACACCCATTTCCGGGACTGGCTTTTTGGGTAAAAATGGAGGGGTGACTGATGGCAAAGTGTTTCGCTTCGGCTTTGACGCTGTAGATCAGGTAACAATGGTGGCCGCCACGGTGATGTCGAGATCGAACACGGGCGATCCAGCATCATCGACGATCACGGGAACGGTGACTTTCAGTGATAGTTCCACCGCTGTGGCAACGGCTACGCAGGAACGCGGGAATGGTACTAGTGATGTCTTTTTCGGCTTCACGACGACGCAGGCTCAGCGGGATGCCGGGGTTTATATCACGGGATTTGAAATGGTTCCTGGGAATTATCGTGGATTGGATGATCTTGCTTTTGTGACCGTGATTCCCGAGCCAAGTAGTGCTGTACTTGCTTTGATTGCCGCAGCGGGACTGT
This sequence comes from Verrucomicrobiales bacterium, assembly GCA_050285825.1. Classification (GTDB taxonomy): domain Bacteria; phylum Verrucomicrobiota; class Verrucomicrobiia; order Verrucomicrobiales; family Akkermansiaceae; genus SW10. Next base: position 937 of record JBNNED010000425.1, read on the forward strand.
TGCGTCGCCGCCGCCTGGCTTGATGCGGGGGCGCTATTCACCGCCCTCGTTCGTCGCCCCAGAGCTGGACGTGGAGGCGGGGGGAGAAGCGGTAGCCGTGCTGGATGCAGCGTTCGGCGAGCCATTGGGCGCGCTGGCGGAGGAGGGCGGGGCTGCGGCCTTCGGGCATGAGGGTGATGCGCTCGGTGGGGAGGTGAAAGCGGTCCTGGATCTCGCGGATTTCGCGCAGGTCGGCTTCGTTTTGGACCACGAATTTGAAGCTAGCTTTGGAGTTGCTGACGAAGTGGGCGAGGGCTTTTTCGCGCAGGCGGGTCGCTTCGGCCATGCCGGAGTTGGCGAGTTTGGGCGAGACGTTGTAACGGGTGGTGAGGGCGTCGAGTTCCGCAGTGGGGATTTGGGTGCCGTTGGTCTCGAATTCAATCTCCCGGACCTGCCGGAGGAGGGGGAGAAGCTGGAGGAGTTCGGCTTGCTGGAGAAGCGGCTCGCCGCCGGTGATGACGAGAAGCGGGCAGCCGTGCCGGTCGATGAGCGGGGCGACTTCGGCGGGCGAGAGCGCGAGACTTTGTTCGCTTTTGGAGAATTTCCGCCCGTCTTCGTGTTCCCAAGGGGTTTTCTCCCAGTTCCAGGTGTAGGGGGTGTCGCACCATGAGCAGTGGAGATTGCACTGGGAAAGACGCAGAAAAACGGCGGGTCGGCCGAGAGAGGGGCCTTCTCCCTGGAGGGTGTGGAAAATTTCCGGGCTGCCGTCTGGAAGGCGGGAGAGAAGCATGAAATTTAAGAATTTAATAATTGCAGATTCAATAATTGAAAGCTGCGACTGGTCAGAGTTTCACGAGGTCGGCGATGATGAGGGTGGTGTCGTCGGTGTTGTCGTTGTCGTTTGAGCGTTTGAGGAGGTAGGGGGCGATTTCGCGAGGCGGCTTTTTCTCGGCGAGCGCTTCCTTGATGTGGCGGTCGTAGAGGCCGTCGATGAGTCCGTCGGAACAGATGAGGAGTCGGTCGCCGCTGTGGATGTCGAAGGAGGCGATGTGTGGGGTGATGCGCGGGTGGCCGCCGCCGAGGGCTTCGTAGAGGGCGGCGCGGCGCGGGTGCGCGCGGTATTGGTGCTCGGTGATTTCGCCCCGTTTCCATTGACCCCAAGCGAGGGTGTGTTCTTTGGAGAGTTGGTTGACGGCTCCTTTTTCGCGGTCGAGAAGGTAGAGGCGGGAATCTCCGATGTGGGCGAGGTGGAGTTGCTTCGAGGTGATCCAAGCGAGGGTGAAGGTGGCTCCCATGCCAGCGAGTTTTTCGTCTTCAGAAGCGAGTTTGTTCAGGCCTTCGTGGGCGGACTGGAGGAGGTCGGCGAGGGGCGCGGTGTCGCCTGCTTCGAGGGCTTGGTAATGTTCTGAGGCGTGGCGGCGGATCCAGCTCATGATGAGGCGGGAAGCGAATTCACCCGCGTTGCGACCGCCCATGCCATCGGAGACGGCGAGGAGGAGGTGGGCGGGATCGAGGAGGTCCTCGCCGGCGGATTCGAGCGAGCGCGTGCCTTTGGGGGTGATCTCGAAGATGAGGTAGGCGTCGTCGTTGGCCGGGTGGTTTTTCCCCTGGGAGGTGAGGGCGTGCCAGGCGGCTTTCCAGACCTGGCGGCAGTCGGGGTCTTCGCCCTCCGTGCACTCGGGGAGGGGGAGGATTTCGGCGAGCTCGAAGTCGATGATGCAGAAGGCTCCCATCTTCGCGGAGTAGGTGATGTTCCGTGGTTCGGGGTCGTCGTGGCGGATGCCGTAGTTGTGCTCAAGCTCGTGGAAGAGGGCGTCGGCTTTCTTCTTGGAAATGCTCGGGGCCGGGGCGCCGCAGGAGGTGGTGACGATGATGTTTTCGTCGAGGTCGAAGGAGAGGAGGCGGGGGACGTTCGGGCAGTTACGGGCTTCGAGCTCCTGGAGGACCTTGACCTCGTTGGCGCAGCGTTTGTCGGCGTCGGTGCCGCGAAAATGTTTGTGGACGTTGCCCTCAAAATCGAGGCGGACGAGAGCGCGGATGCCGTCTTTGAGTTCTTTCATGGGGAAAATGGGTGCTGAGTTGCTTACTTGAGGATGAGTTCGACCGGGCAGTGGTCGGAGCCGAGGGTTTCGTGCAGGATGCGGGCGGAGTGGAGGCGCTCACGGAGGGCGGCGGAAGTGCACCAGTAGTCGATGCGCCAGCCGACGTTGTTGGCGCGGGCATTGGCGCGGTAGGACCACCAGGAGTAGGCACCGGTGGCCTCGGGGTGAAAGTGGCGGAAGGTGTCGACGAAGCCGGCTCCTACGATCTCATCGAAGCCCGCGCGTTCTTCAGGAGAGAAGCCCGCGTTTTGGGTGTTTTGTTTCGGGCGGGCGAGGTCGATTTCCCGGTGGGCAACGTTGAGATCGCCACTGAAGATGACGGGTTTGCCGCTGTTTTCGAGCTCGATGAGAAAGGCGAGAAAGGCGGCGTCCCAGCTCTGGCGGTAGGGGAGGCGTTTCAGGCCGTTCTGGGCATTCGGGGTGTAAACGGTGACGAGGTGGTAGTCGGGAAATTCGAGGGTGATGACGCGTCCTTCGCGGTCGTGTTCCGCGTGCCCGATGCCGAGCCGGACGGAGAGCGGCTCGTGTTTGGTGAAGATGGCGGTGCCGGAATAGCCCGCTTTTTCGGCGGAATTCCAGTAGGTTTTATAAGGAGCGAGTTCGAGAGGAAGCTCGACTTGCTCGGGTCGGGCTTTGGTCTCCTGGAGGCAAAGAATGTCGGGATCTTCAGCGAGGACGAAGTCGGTGAAGTTTTTTTTCAAGACGGCGCGCAGGCCGTTGACGTTCCAAGAGAGGAGTTTCATGGGGGAGACATAAGACTTGAAGACAGAAGACACAAGACTTGAAGTCCCTGCAACGATTGACTTTTGACCAATGGCCAATCAACCAGGCAAATAAAAAAACCGCGTCCTGGTGAGGAGCGCGGCTTTGGGAAATGGGGTGGTCCAGCGATTAACGTTTGGAGAACTGGAAACGCTTGCGGGCACCTGGTTGGCCGGCTTTTTTGCGCTCCTTGGCCCGGGAATCGCGGGTGAGGAGACCGGCGGCTTTCAGGGCGGGGCGAAGTTCGGCGTCGTGTTCGAGGAGGGCGCGGGCGACGGCGAGCTTGATGGCATCGGCCTGGCCGTTGAGTCCTCCGCCTTTGGTCACGGCTTTGAGGTCGAATTTGTTTTTCGTGCCGGTTTCCTGAAGAGGTTCGAGCACCATGTTTTGCAGGGCGATGGAGGGGAAGTAGTCCTCGAAGCTGTCGCCATTGATGGTGATCTCGCCGGTGCCGGGGGTGAGCCAGGCGTGGGCGACGGCGGTTTTACGGCGTCCGGTGGCGGTGAATGTTTCGCTCATGATCTGTGCTTAGTAAGAGGTGATTAAAGGGAGACGGCTTCTGGGTTCTGGGCTTCGTGCGGGTGCTCGGCACCGGCGTAAACCTTGAGTTTCTTGATTTGGGCAGCCCCGAGTTTGTTTTTCGGGATCATACCTTTGACGGCCCACTCGACGAGGAGTTCGGGACGACGCTCGCGGACTTTGCGCGGGGTCTCGATGATCTGACCGCCGACGTAGCCGGTGTGGCGGGCGTAGATTTTGTCGGTTTCTTTGTTGCCGGAAAGTTGGACTTCGGCGGCGTTGATGACGACGACGAAATCGCCGGTGTCAACGTGCGGGGTGAAGATTTCTTTGTCTTTTCCGCGGAGGAGCTTGGCGGCGGCGACGGCGACTTTGCCGAGGATTTGGCCCTTGGCGTCGATGACGTGCCATTTGCGCTCTACGTCTGATGCTTTTGCAGAGAATGTTTTCATTGAAGTGATGTGGTCGTGATCCAGTTCTGGTTCGGGTTGTGAGATCCACCGGGTGGCTGGTCCGATGGGTTTCAGCGGAAAGGGCGCGCAAGCTATGGGGTGAGAGGCGAGCTGTCAACACAAATAATGGATCTTTGGCGAAAATCTTTCCGGGGTCGTTGCGCGCCGGCGCTGGCCGGGGGCGGAGCTGGTGTGCTTTCGGCGGGGTGGCGTTTGTTTCTTGCTCTATGGTCCTTGTTGTTGT
>JBNNED010000426.1:0-7617 GCA_050285825.1 Verrucomicrobiales bacterium
GTGATGATCAATTCATCGAGAGTGGGGAGGAAAAGGCGGTAAATTTGCGCGCCGCCGATGATGTAGGTCGTGTCGGAAAAGGGAGGGAGTTCGGCCAGTTTGTCCGGCGAGTGGATGAGCTCGCAGCCGGGAGCCACGAACTGGCGGTCGCGGGTCAGGACGATGTTTTGGCGCTTGGGCAGGGGGCGCCCGATGGACTCGTAGGTTTGGCGACCCATGACGATGGCGTGGCCGCTGGTTGTTTCCTTGAAAAAGCGGAGGTCTGCGGGGAGATGCCATGGGAGGTCGCCGTCCCGCCCGATCACGCCCTCACTGGTCATGGCGACGAGGGCGGAGAGTTTTTGAGGGCTTGGAAGGGCGCTGTTCATGGCTGCTGGGCGGGTTCGGCGGGGCGGATCGTGCGGAAGCCGAGATCGGGGCGTCGCTCCTCCGGAGAGTCGAGTCGGATCAAGGTGTCCTGCCCTTGGGCGGGGTTGAGATAGGAACCTCCGGCGGCGACGACTTGTTTGGGGTTCAAGGGGTTGGCGGGATCGAGATGGCGGTCCTCCAGCCACTCCGCGACGTTGCCGGCAAGGCCGATGAGGCCCGTGGGGCTGCGGTCTTCGCTGCTGGCCCGGGCGGGACCCCAGGCGGAGATGGCGGGTGATTTTTCCAGCGCGGAAATGGCCTGCCACTCGGCGAGGGTCGGGAGACGGGCGTTTTTCCAGCGGGCGTAAGCGCTGGCATCCCACCAATCGACGTTCACAATCGGGCACTCGGGGCGCATGACCTGGGCGTTCCACAGGCCCTCGTTTTGCGCGGCGAGCCGGAGCGCCTCCCAATCGGCAGGGAGATGGCCGCTTTTCCTTTTCGGCTGGCGCGGATGGTCGTAACGGTTTTTTTCAGCGGCGGGGAGGCCATCGAGGTGATCGAGGAAGGCGGCGTAGTCTGCGATGCTGACTTCCGCGAGATCGAGACTGAGCGCGACGGGGATTCCGGCTTCCGGCTGGGCCGGAATGGTGATTCGGTCGGGGATGGCGGCGGGCGGCGGGGAAGGCTCGGTGGAGGCTGCGGGAGTGGGTTCGGCGGGCTTTTTCAAGACCGAGACGAGAAGGATCAGCACGAGAAGACCGCCGAGGAGGGCCCAGAGCCAGGCGGGGAGTTGGCGGAGTTGTTGCTGGGTTTGCCGCAGGCTGCGGGCGATGGGGGACGTGTGTTGCTGTCGCGACAGGGTTTCGCGGATTTTGCGGGCGTAGTCGTGGATTTGCGGCCAGGAAATGGGCGCTTCCAGATCATTGTGCATGTAGCCGAGGAGGGAACCGAGGCGCGTGGCTCCGGGTTTTTTATCGTCGAGGAGATCAAGAAAAGCCTCGGCGAGAACGGCTTTGTTATGGGATTCCGTCGGGCCCGCCGGTGGGGCGGCGACGGCGAGATTGACGAGATTGACTTGGAGGTCGGAGGTGAAGTGGATGTGCCCGGGTTCCCACGGGAGAGTGGCGATTTCGTGCTTTTCGCAATAAACCTGGGCCTCCGCGATTTTTTCGAGCAGCGTGGCCACTTCCAGCGGACTCAGCTTCCGCGCGCTGGCGTGCTGATCTTCCAAAGTGCCGCCTTCGAGGATTTCCCGGGCGTAAAAACAGGTGCCTTCGCGGTGACCCGCTTCAAAGACCTGACCGATGGCGGGGTGGTGGACTTTCGCTTTGACGCGGACGTCATCGAGAAAGTTGGCGATGACCTCGCGGTCGCCCAGGGCGCGGGTTTTGACGATCTCCACGATGACCTGGCGATCCACGGAGATTTGCCGCGCTTTCCAGCTACGCGTGTGGGTGCCTTCGCAGAGGAGCTCGAGTAACTCGTAATCTCCCAAACGTTCGCCTGCGTGTTTGCCGTCGGACATGCCGCTGTTTTTGTGCCGTTTCGCGCGGAGATCGTCAACCCGCGAGAGCAGCGAAAGCTGCTTTCTTACCGACGCTTCCGCTTGTGAAATGCCTTTTTATGAATAAAGTGGGACGTGGAAGCGTTTTTTTGGCAGAGATGAGGAGACTAATCTTTTTACTAATCGGGTGTCTGGGCTGTGGACTGGCGGCGGCGGCACCGAAGTTGCACGAGGATATTTTCGGGAAGTCGCTGGGCGGCTGGGACGCGAAATCCGGTCGCGCGGCCGACTACGAGGTCTCCGGCAGCGAGTATCGCACCTGGAAGCCGGAAGTGACGCCGCTCCTGACTGGCGGGATGTTTATTTCCATCCGGCTCGACCACCTGCGCGGGATGTTTTCATCCGATGACCACGCCAGTCTGGAGGTCACGGTGGATGAGCATGGCAATGTCATTTCCGCCCGAAGCAGCTTGGCTCTCCAGGGCAAGCGCCTGACGAGTGACTTGATCCGTGGGACGGGGAAGCTCGGCTCGAAAGTCGCGGGGCTGGAACACGCCGCCAAGATCGGAGCGGATCTCGTCGCCGATCTCACCTCCAAGGTCATGAAGGAGAAAATCACGGAGCCGGGTCGCGTCACCTTTCCCGCTGCCATCATGCACAATTACAATCTCCTCTGTCTTGCCATTGGGCGCAGTGATGACCGCGCCGTGCCTCTCGACGAGAACGGTCGCCCCATCCTGCCCCAGGGTCCGACCGATCCTCGTCCCGCCCAAGCCGAGCCCGTGGACCCGCGCAAAGTCGTTCCTTTGGAGCTGAAATGAGCTGAAGTACGGGGTCAGACTTTCACCAGCGAGATGATGTCGTCTGGCGAGAAATCGAGGGTACCGAGACTGAGGATGAGTTGCCCGTTGGAGAGGCGGTGGCGGATCGGGCCTTCGATTTCCCTGGCGTGACCGCGCAGTTGCACGCGCACGGGAAGACCGAGGATGAGCCCGTGTTCGACCTCGAGCCGACGTTTTTCCTCCTCCAGGCTGGCCTGCCAGTTTTGGTAACCACTGTCGTCCGCGCTTTGATCGAAGTCGAAGGCGTCTTGTTCTTCGGGGGTCATGATGACTCAGAGATCAATTGAAACGGCGCCGATGCCGAGGAGGAATCCCGCGATGAAACTAAAACAATAGCCTTGGAATCCCATGCCGAGTAAACCGCCAAGTAACCACGCGCCGATGAGGCCGCCGATGAGGCCGCCGATGAGGCCGCAGACGAGGCCAATGGAGAGATGGAGGAGATTGCAGAGTTTGGAGAAAGAGAATTTTTTCATCAGTGCGGGTAGCGGTGTTGCTAGACCGACAGGATGTCGGTGCTCCCTGTTTAAGCGAGGCCGGCGCGTTCGAGGAGGGCGTGTTGTTCGGGATCGCGTTTCATGAAGGCGCGGTAGGAGTCTTCGACGGGGCGGGAGTTGCCTCGGGAGAGGATTTCGTGGCGGAAGGCGAGGCCGGTCTCGGGGTTGAGAATGCCTTCGTTCTGGAAGCGTGTGAAGGCGTCGGCATCGAGGACTTCGGCCCATTTATACGAGTAGTAGCCGGAGGCGTAGCCGACGGGGGAGGAGAAGAGGTGGGTGAAGCGGCGGGCGATGGTCGGAGCTTGCGTGGCGAGCGGCGCTTTGTAGTCGGCGAGCAGTTCGCGGTCGAGTTCGTCGAGGTCGCGGCCCTGGACTTCCTGCGGGCGGAGGTGGAGTTCGAGGTCGAGTTTGCCGAGGCCGAGTTGGCGCATGAAGGCGCTGGCGGAGAGGTAATTGCGCGCGGCGATCATTTTCTCAAAGAGCTCGTCCGGGATGGTCTCGCCCGTCTCGTAATGGCGGGCGAAGAGGTCGAGCGACTCGCGATCCCAGCAGAAGTTTTCCATGATTTGGGAGGGGAGTTCGACGAAATCCCAGGGGACGTTGACGCCGGCGAGGGACTTGATGGAGACTTCGGAAAGAAGGTGGTGGAGGAGGTGGCCGAATTCGTGGAAGATCGTTTCGACCTCGTTGTGGGTGAGGAGAGCCGGTTTTTTGGCGGTCGGTTTGGTCATGTTACCGCAAATGAGGCCGAGGTGGGGCTGGCGCGCCCGGCCGTCCTGCGGGGGGAGACCGGTTTCGAGGTAGTTCATCCAAGCTCCGCCGCGCTTGCTTTCGCGCGGGTGCCAGTCGGCATAAAAAGACCCGAGGTGATCGCCGCTGCTGGCGTCGTGGATGTGGTAGAATTTGACCTCGGGGTGCCAGGTGCTGACCGAGCCGGGCTCGGCGGCCGTGATTTTGATTTGGAAGAGGCGGGAGGTGATCTCGAAAAGCCCGCTCATGACCTGATCGACCGGGAAGTAGGGGCGGAGGGCCTCGTCGTCGAGATCGTAGAGTTCCTTGCGTTGTTTTTCCGCCCAGTAAGCCGTTTCCCAAGGTTCGAGCGGGGCGGGTTCGCTCCCTGTTTGGCGGGCTTTGTACTGGGCGAGTTGCTCGCATTCCGCGAGGAAGCGGTCTTTGATTTTGGCGTGCAGCTCGTGGGTGAACTCGCGGACGGTCTCGCCGTTTTTCGCCATACGACGGGCGAGGATGTGGTCGGGAAAGTGGGCGTGGCCGAGGAGTTCCGCTTTTTCCTGGCGGAGCTTGAGGATGTCGAAGATGAGCTGGCTGTTGTCGTGCTCACCCTGGCGGGCGATGTTGGCGGAGGCTTCCCAAATCTCGCGGCGCAGGGCGTCGTCTGCCGCGTGCTGGAGGACGGGAAACATCGAGGGGAATTGGAGAGTGAAGCGCCATTGGCCCTCGTGGCCTTTGGCGGCGGCGTCTTCGGCGGCGGCTTCGCGGGCGCTTTCGGGAAGCCCGGCGAGGCGCGCTTCATCGTCGATGAGAAGTTCCCAGGCGTTGGTGGAATCGAGGACGTTTTCGCCGAATTTCTGGGTCAGGGAGGCCAGTTCGGCGTTGATTTCCGCCATGCGGGCTTTTTTTTCAGCGGGCAGGTCGGCACCGGCGGAGGTGAAATCAGCGCAGGTTTCTTCGAGGAAGCGTTGCTCAATCGGGCTGAGCTCGCGGGCGGCTGGTGATTCGGCGAAATTTTTCAGGACGGCCCAGAGTTCGTCGTCGAGGGCGATGGAGGAGGAGAAGGCGCTGACGAGGGGCAGCATTTTGTTGAGGGCGGCGCGCAGAGCCTCGGAATTATCGACGGAATCGAGGTGGTTGACACGGCCCCAGGAGCGGTTGAGATCATCGCTGGCCGACTCCAAAGCGGCGAAGGTGTTGGCGAAACTCGCTTCCTCCGGAGTGATTTTTTTGATGGCGGCGATGTTGGCCTTGGCCGTTTCGAGAGCTTGGGTGACGTCCGCTTCGATGTGATCCGGGGTGAGGCTGGCCCAGTTGATTTCGAAATCGGCGGCGAGAAAGGGGTGTGTTTGGTTCATGGTGAGTTTCTTGGAATCAGAGAAGCATTGCTTGGGCGGAGTGCACGGAAAAAAGTCAGTTATTTCGAGTTGTCAGGTCGGCCGGGAGCGGATGCCGCGTGAGGGCTCGCTGCTTAAAGTGAGCGCTTTCGCGGAAACCACATTCTTTTAGGAGAGAAAGCGCTTGGGGGAAATCGCGGGCGACTTCCGAGGGGTGGTGGGCGTCGGAGGAGATGACGATGGGGAGGCGGGCCTGCGCGGCGAGTTCGAGAAAGGGGCGCGCGGGGTATTGCTCGGCGCAGGGCTTGTTCCAGCCGGCGGTGTTGAGCTCGATGGCTCCGCCCGTGTCGACCAGCGCTTGAATGACCGGCTCGTAGTAAGGGCGGAGGTCGCCCGGGGGGGCGTAGGAGAATTTTTTGATGAGGTCGGGGTGGGCGTGGAGGTCGAAAAGCCCCGAGCGGATCATGTTTTCGTATTCCCGCCAGTAGGCTTGCCAGGTTTCCACGACGTCGATCTCTGACCAGCGGCCGAGCCATTTCGGATTATCGAAGTCAAATTCGCGCCCGAGGTAGTGGACGGAGCCGATGAGGTAATCCCAGTCGTGACGGGTGGCGAGCGACTCGATCCAGGACTCGCAACCGGGCAGCCAATCGCATTCGAGCCCGGCGCGCACGGGGAGTCGGCCGGCGGCGTGCTGGCGGGCGCGCTCGATCCAGGCGAAATAGTCAGGGAGTTGACTTTCCAGCATGCGCCAGTCGTCAAAGGGCTCGGGGGTGTGGGGGGCGTGGTCCGAGATGCCGTATTCGGCGAGTCCGGCGGCGAGGGCGGCGTCAATGAAGGCTTCCGGTTCACCTTCAGCGTGTTGGCAAAGAGGGGTGTGGGTGTGATAGTCGGCAATCATTGAAGGTTTGGCGTTGTCGTGAAGCGAAAGAAAGTCTAGGCTTCGATTTCAAGGCAAACAAGCGTCGCATGAGTAAAGATTTATTTTCCGAGCCCAATCATTTCACGGCCCCTCTTTTTGAAAAATTGCAGCGACATCCGAAGCGGATTGTCTTTACCGACGGAGAGGATGCGCGGGTCGTACGCGTGGCGGGACGGATGATCGAGATGGGTCTGGGGATCCCTATTTTGCTGGGAAGCCGGGAGCGGATCCGGGCCATGGTGGCGGAGGAGGGGATCAAGGATGACTTTTTGCGGATCATCGAGCCGGGGCGTTCTTCCGATCTTGATTTGTTTGTCGAACGCTTCGAGCGCATCGAGAAATACCGGGGGATGCCGATGGTTTATGATGCGAAGGGGACGATCTCGAAGCCGATGAATTTCGGAGCCATGATGATCCAATACGGTCAGGCGGACGCTCTCGTTGGCGGAAACGTCTCGACGCCCGCCGCCGTTTTTCGCTCGCTTTTGCATTTTGTGAAGCCTCTGCCACAGGTGCCGAAGGTTTTCGGGGTGACCATTCTCTCGGCGGAACACCTCTCGCATTTTGGTCGCGACGGCCTGCTCTTTTTCGCCGATTCGGGTCTGATCCCGCATCCGAACATCTCGGAAATCGCCTCCTTCGCCGTCCACACGGGGAATTTGGCGCGCCATTATCTCGGGCGACGGCCGCGGGTGGCGATGCTCAGTCATTCGACCTTGGGCACGGGGGGAAGCGATCCGGCGGAGTTGATGCAGGCGGCGACGGAGCAAGCGCGGGCGGTGAGCTCGCCTTTGGAGTTGGAAATCGATGGGGAACTCCAGGCCGACGTCGCTCTCGATCCAGAGGCTGCGGAGGTGAAAATCCCCGGTCAGGAGCGTAAAGAGCCCGCGGATGTCTTGATTTTCCCGAACCTGGATGCCGCGCATATCTCGATGAAGTTGCTGCAGCACACAGCGGGTGCCCGGAACTACGGTCAGTTGGTCATGGGGCTGGCACGCCCGGCGGCGCAGGTGCCACGGACGGCGGATGAGGAGACGATTTTGGGAACGGCGGCAGCCGTGGGCGTGGAGGCTATCAAGTTCCACGAGCTTTACCCGGATGGGGAGGTGTGAGGGCTGACTCTGGTGGGGTGAAGTGTGAGTAGATGCGGGCTGAAGTACCCAAAGGGCATTTCACCCGCGTTTCAATCGGGCTAGAACTCGTAGCGTTGTCCGGGTTCCGGGATGGCGATTTCCGAGTCCGGGAGGGCTTGGCGGAGTTCGGCTTGCATCCAGGCGGTGGACGAGGGGTCGCCGTGGACGAGGAGGATTTTTTTCGCGCGGGAGCGGATGGCGAAGTCGCGTAATTCCTCGCGCGGGGCGTGACCCGAGAAGTCGAAGTCGTCCACCTCGCAGTTGAGTTGGACTTTGTGGGAACGGTCGAGAGATCGGAAGAG
>JBNNED010000427.1:0-4105 GCA_050285825.1 Verrucomicrobiales bacterium
CCCGCAGGGACTTCATCCGCTCCTGAGCCTCGCGGTAGGAGTCACTCTCCTCCTCGCCTTCTTCCTCCAGAACGCCGATTTTGAACTTCAATCCCTCAAAACTCCGTTTCACCCGCTTCGCGTCCTCGACGACCCGGTCACGCTCCGCAATCACTTCCTCTTTTTCCCGCTCAAGTCCGGCCAGTTCATCCAGGCGCGCGCTCTGCCCGTCCCGGCTCCGGTCCGTGACCAAGGCCCGCTCGGAGTGCGACTTGTCGAGCAAAGCCTCCGCCTCGCGAATCTTGGCCACAATTTCCGCGCACTCGCGATCCAGCTTGCGCAGCCGCCAATACTCCGGAGAAACCTCTTCCAGCTCCTCCGCCTGGCGCCAACACAAGGCCCCCAGCACCTCTTCCCCCTCTTTCAGCAAATGCAGCTCCCCGGCCGCATCCATCAAACGCTTTTGCTTACGATGAAAACCAAAAGACAAGAGGAAGCGGGCCAGGTAGTAGCGGGATGGGGTCATGAGTTCTTCAACTTCGCCTGTAGTTCGGCGATCACCGCCGAGTCTTCAAGCGTCGTCACATTACCACTGACATCACCGGTTGCGACGAGCTCCTTGAGAAGACGGCGCATGATTTTCCCGGATCGTGTTTTGGGCAAGGCTGAACTGAAATGAATTTCATCCGGTTTGGCGATCGCGCCGATCACCTGACCGACATGATTCCGCAGCTCGGCATTGAGTTCCGCGCTTTCCGCCACTCCTTCTTTCAGCGTGACAAAAGCCACAACCGCCTGCCCCTTAATGTCGTGCGGGCGACCCACCACCGCACTTTCCGCCACCGCCGCGTGCGCGACGAGCGCTGATTCGACCTCCGCCGTCCCCAGCCGGTGACCCGACACGTTCAAGACGTCATCCAGGCGCCCGACAATCCAGAAATTCCCGTCCTGGTCCGTGCGCGCGCCATCGCCCGCCGTGTAAAGTCCCGCGTAATCGGAGAAATAGGTATCCTGAAAACGCTGCTTGTCCCCGTAAATCGTCCGCAACATCGAGGGCCAGGGCTTGCGAATGACGAGCTTGCCCCCCTCATCCGGTCCGCATTCCTTGCCGGCCTCATCCAAGATCGCGGCATCGACCCCGAAGAAGGGCCGTGTCGCCGTACCCGGCTTGATCGGGGTGCAGCCCGGCAGCGGAGAAATCATGATGGCCCCGGTCTCGGTCTGCCACCACGTGTCCACGATCGGACAGCGCCCGCCCCCGATTTTCTCATAATACCACATCCAAGCCTCCGGGTTGATCGGCTCCCCGACCGAGCCCAGAAGTCGCAGCGAGGACAAATCGTGGCTTTCCGGAAAATGATCGCCCGCTTTGATAAAGGCGCGGATCGCCGTCGGTGCCGTGTAAAAAATACTCACCCCGTACTTCTCCACCATCTCCCAGAAACGCCCAAAATCCGGGTAGTTCGGCGCGCCTTCGTACATGACCTGCGTCACCCCGTTCGCCAGTGGCCCGTAAACGATGTAAGAATGCCCGGTGATCCAGCCGACGTCCGCCGTGCACCAGTAAACATCATCATCCCGCATGTCGAAAATATACTTGCAGGTCGCATAACTCCCGAGGAGATAGCCCCCCGAGCTGTGCAAAATCCCCTTCGGCTTGCCCGTCGAACCCGAGGTGTAGAGCACGAACAAAGGATGTTCGCTGTCAAAGGCTTCCGCCTCGTGTTTGGCCGGGACTTTCGCCGCTTCCTCCGCCCAGAAGACATCGCGCCCTTCCACCATGTCGACCTCATCACCGACCCGTTGATGGACGATGACTTTGCGCACCCCTTCGTATTTCTCCAAAGCCGCGTCCACATTGGCCTTCAAGGGCACGACCTTGCCCCGGCGATACCCGCCGTCCGCCGTGATTACGACCTCCGCCTTACTGTCTTCCAAGCGATCGGCAATGGAATCCGCCGAAAAGCCACCGAAGACCACGGAGTGCACCGCCCCGATCCGCGCGCAGGCCAACATCGCCACCGCCGCTTCCGGCACCATCGGCATGTATACCAGCACGACGTCCCCCGCCTTCACCCCATTGGCCAACAGGACATTGGCAAATTGGCACACCTCGCGGTGCAACTGATGGAAGGTCAGCACCCGCTCTTCCCCCAGCTCGCCTTCCCAAATGATGGCCGCCTTGTTCCGCCGTCCGTTCTCCAAATGCCGATCCACGCAGTTCTCACAAACATTCAGCTCACCGCCCACAAACCACTTCGCATCCGGGGCCTGCCAATCAAGCACCTCGCCCCACTTCTTGCGCCAGCTCAGCTCCTCCGCCTCCCGCGCCCAAAAGACCTCCGGCTCGTCAATCGACTCCCGGTACATCCGCTCATACTCCTCCTCGCTGCCCACCCGCGCCTTGGCCTGAAACTCCGCCGACGGATGAAACACCCGCTCCTCCTGCATGTGACTCTCGATCTTTTCGCTCATAGTGAATCGTAATCTGAAACACTAAAGAACATGATCCCCCGCCCTGCGCCAACGCTAAAAACCGCCTTTTTTCACTCCGCCACCAACCACCGGCTTCCCTCCTTCCGAAAAGCCCGCTCGCCGACCCGCTGGAAGTCCCCTTCCCGCCATCGCCAAAGCTCCGCCCTCATGCGATTTTGCTCCAATTCAAGAAAATGAAACCCGTTCGGCTCCCCTTTTAGTCGCGTCGAACACAAAGAGGGCGCTTGCGAGACCACAAGCTGCTGATCGTCGCCCAGCGGCAGCACATCGAGGCGACTTTGATGAAAATGCCCGGCCAACACGAGATCAACCCCGGCCGCCGCCAAAGCCCCCTTCACCAAAGCCATCGGCGCGACCAAGGCCCGTTCTCTCTCCCCGGAAGCCAGCACGGGATGGTGCATTCCCAGTAATTTCAAGCCGCCCCGGGCTTCAAAAAACACCCGCAGCCGGTGCCCCTGGACCGGACTCAGAAAACCCCGCGACCAGTCGGCATGCCAACCGAAAGGCGTGCTCGAGTTCAGGGTCAACAAGGCCCCCACCTCCCCCAGCTCCCACTCCCCCTCTTCCGCCCCCATCGCCTCCCGATAACGTCGGAACGGCCGGAAAAAGCGGTCCCATGGGTGATTCAGCCCCGGCACGTCGTGATTCCCCGGCAAGGCCACCCGCGGCTCCGGCAAGCGCCCGAACCAGTCGCGCGCCGCCGCAAACTCCCTCCTCCGACCCCGCATCGTGAAATCGCCCGAGACCAGCGTCAGATCCGGCACCCAGTCCCGCGCCACCTCCACGGCTCTCTCCGCGATCACCTCATCGCAAGCCCCAAAGTGCGGATCCGAGTAATGCAACAAGCGAAATCCCATCAGCCCTCGTCACCTCCCTCCACGCGCAAAACCCGCAAAGCCTTCGCCTCAATCCGCAAGCGGCACGGCAAATTGACTTCCAAAATCTCCCCGTCGATCATCGCCTCCAAGCGACGCCGCCCTTTCACCCGCAATTCGAGCTCCCGACCCCGCATCAGCACCATCTCCTCCGGATCAAACACTTTCCCCAGCAAAAATTTACAGCCTTCTCTCAGTAAATCCCAGCGACTCCGTCCCCGCGAGATGTAGGCGAACAACTCACCCGCCGCCAGATCCTTCCGACGGGGAATGAGTCCAAACTCGTCCTCGTAACGCCCCGGCGAGAAGGCCGCGAGCCGCGTTTTCAACTGCCGGCGCTCGCCTCCCCCACGCAACTCCATCCGCAAGGCCCGCGATTTCGTCGCCACGAAAGCCAGTTCATAGGCAATCCGCAGCGATTTCAACCACCAGGCCTGCCCGTGATAGCTTTCCCGCTTTTTCGCCAGCGCCGGATAAAACCCGAAAACCGTCGCGCAAAGACAACAATGCTCGTTCACCCGCAAAATATCGATTTCCCCCACCTCGCCACGCAGCAGCTCCTCCGCCGCCTTCAAGGGATCCAAAGGCAAGGAAAGATCACGCGCCGCCAGATTGAAGGTCCCCAAGGGCAGCACGCCGAGCACCTTCCCGCTCCCCGCCAAACGCCCCACACTCCGCGACAACGTCCCGTCCCCACCGCCGAGAATGAGAAATTCCGCTGGCGACTCCAAAGCTTCCAGATCGGAAGAGCACAC
>JBNNED010000428.1:0-11026 GCA_050285825.1 Verrucomicrobiales bacterium
ATGACGGTGACGGAGAACAAGCAGGCTTTGGCGAAGAATATTTTCATGTTCGGCCAGGTCATGGAAGGGACGCAGTTTTACGGACTTTTCGGGATGATTCTGAGTCTTTACCGGCAGAACAAGTTCCCGGGCATCGGGCAGATGTTCCGTTACACCCTGCGGGATGAGTCGAACCACATCGAGCTCTTCCGGCAGTTGCTGAATGCCCTGGTGACGGAAAATCCGGACATTTGGACGGCGGAATTCAAGGAAGACCTGCGCCAGACCATGGCCGAGGGCGTGCGTTTGGAGAAGGAATTCATCCGCGACTGCCTGCCGGTCAATGCCGTGGGGCTGACGGCCGAGGAGTTCGAGAGTTACATCGACCACATTGCGGACCGCCGCCTCGTGAATTGTAATCTGGACCCGCTTTCCGGCCAGACGAGCAATCCCTTCCCCTGGCTTTCCGAGACCATCGACCTCAAGAAAGAACAGAACTTCTTCGAGGGCAAAGTCACTGAATACCAGAAGGCTTCGAGCCTCGAAGATTCCGCCTACGACGACGACGATCTCTGATCTTTTCCCACCTTTTTTGCTGCCAACCCCAACCCAACCCCAACCCCGAAAAACACCATGTATCGCTCCATCAGCCTCGAAGAAGACCTTGCGCTCAAGGAAATTGTCGCCTCCCGTTTCAAGAGCGGGAGTCAACGAGAGAGTCGTTATTCCTGGCGGGATACTTTGTCGAGCGACCAGCGCACGCCGATCGCCGAGATCATCGTGACGCGGCAGGGGGAGGAAGAGCAATTCTCGCTGGCAGACGTCGCGGAAGCCATCGGGGAGTCGCTCACCGACTTGCTGCTGAGCCGGCAGACGCCGGAGGATACCATTTTCAACGAAGAAAACCGCAGCTTCGTCACTTCCGTCGCTCACGGTGTGGCCAACAGCCTCATGCGCCAGGTGCGCCAGGGCGGCACGCTGCGTTTGTCGCAGAACGATCTCTATCTTCTCATCGAGAAAGCGCTCATTGAAAACGACGCCCACGATGTCGCCAAGTCCTTGGTTTTCAAACGTTCCATGGAGCGGACGGGCGAAATCAGCATCGAGGATGAACCGACGCCGATGCCGGTGCGCTTGATCCGCCGCAATGGCAATGTCGTGCCGTGGAGCGAGTCGAAAGTCCAGCAAGCGGTCGCGCGGGCCTTTCTCTCGATGAAACAGGATCCCGAACCGGCTGGCCAAATCGCGCAAGCGGTGACCCAGCGGGTGCGCGGAGGCGACCAGGCCTTCGTTAACATCGAGGACGTGCAGGACATGGTCCAGGAAGAGCTCATGCGCCAGGGGCATTTCACGGTGGCCGCGCATTACATCCGCTACCGCGACGAGCGCGCGCGCCAGCGGGAGGACGAGATCCAGGTCGCGGAAGACCCGAACCAGGATTCCATGGTCGTGGTGACGAGCGCCGACGGCCAAAGCCAGTTCTGGGATGGCACGGAGCTAAAAAAACGCATCGCCTTCGGTCTCATCGGCCTTGATTTGAACATGGATGAAGCCCGGATCGAGCGGGAGCTGCGCCGTTCCATCGGCTCGGAAATCAGCGAGGAAGACCTGAAGAAAACGATCATTCTCAACGCCCGCTCCCTGCTGGAAAAAGACGCCGACATGGCGAAGTTCGCCGGTCGCATCCTGCTCAGCTACATTTATGAGGAAGTCCTGCCCTGGAACATCCTCAACGACGGTATCGAGTCGCTCAAAGACGCGCACAAAGAGGCCTTCAAAGCCTACCTTAAGCACGGCGTGAAAATCAAACGCCTCTCGCCCGATCTCCTGGACAAATACGATCTCGACGTCCTCGCGGACGCGCTCGACCCCTCGGCGGACCTCGATTTCGAGTATCTGGGCGTGCAGACGCTCTACGACCGCTACCTCATCGTCGATAAAACCGGCAAACAACCGCGCCGCATGGAAACGCCGCAGTTTTTCTGGATGCGCGTCGCCATGGGCCTCTTCAAAGCGGAGAAAAACAAGCGCGAGGACTGGGTCGTGCGCCTTTACCAACTCTACAAAGGCCGCCACTTCTGCTCGTCCACGCCCACGCTTTTCAACTCCGGCACGCCGCACAGCCAGCTCTCCAGTTGCTACCTTTACAAAGTTGACGACTCCATCGAGTCGATCATGCTGCGGGGGATTGCCGAAAACGCCTTCCTCAGCAAATGGGCGGGGGGGCTCGGCGGCTCGTGGACCTCGGTGCGCGGCACCGGCGGCTACATCCAGGGGACGAACGGGGAATCCCAGGGCGTCATTCCCTTCCTCAAACTCCACAACGACCAGCTCATTGCCGTCAACCAGGGCGGGAAGCGCCGGGGCTCCGGCTGCGCCTACCTCGAAAGCTGGCACAACGACATCGAGGACTTCCTCGAACTGCGCGTCGGGCATGGCGACGAACGCCGCCGCACCCACGACATGAACACGGCGAACTGGATTCCCGACCTCTTCATGAAGCGCATGGAAGCCCGCCAGCACTGGACGCTCTTCCGCGCCAACCAGACGCCCGACCTCCACGATCTCTACGGCAAGGCCTTCGAGCAACGCTACCTCGAATACGAGGAAATGGCGGCCGAGGGGAAAATCTGGTCGCGCCAAATCGAGGCCATCGACCTCTGGAAGAAAATGCTCAAAATGATCTTCGAGACCGGTCACCCCTGGATCACCTTCAAAGATCCCTGCAACCTCCGCTCGCCGCAGGATCACGCCGGCGTCATCCACTCCTCGAACCTCTGCACCGAGATCACCCTCAACACCTCGGAAGAAGAAACCGCCGTCTGTAACCTCGGCTCCGTCGTCCTCGACACCCACCTCACCGCTGATGGCATGATCGACCACGACATGCTGCGGGAGACCGTCACCGTGGCCATCCGCGCCCTCGATAACGTCATCGACATCAACTTCTACCCGACCGAAGCGGCCAAGACCGCCAACGCCCGCCATCGTCCGATCGGACTGGGCGTCATGGGCTTGCAGAACTCGCTCTTTAAGAAAAACCTCTCCTTCGCGAGCGAAGCAGCCGTGGACTTTAACGACGAGTTCATGGAAGCCATCTCCTACTACGCCTACGGGGCCTCCTCCGATCTCGCGGGCGAACGCGGCACCTACCAGAGCTACAAAGGCTCGAAGTGGGATCGCGGCATCCTCCCGCAGGACACCATCGACCTCCTCGAAGCCGAGCGCGGGATCGACGTCAAAGTGCCTCGCGGCGGGAAAATGGACTGGCGACCCGTCCGGGAAAAAATCGCGCAACACGGCATGCGGAACTCCAACGTCCTCGCCATCGCCCCCACCGCGACGATTTCCAACATCATGGGCACCACCCCCTGCATCGAGCCGAATTACACCAACCTCTTCGTCAAATCGAACCTCGGCGGCGACTTCATCGTCCTCAACCGCCAGCTGGTGCTCGACCTTAAGAAAATCGGGCGCTGGAACGACGAGATGATCGACCTCCTGAAATACTACAACGGCGAGATCAAAGACATCGAAGACATCCCGGAAGAGCTCAAGAGAAAGCACCTCACCGTCTTCTCCGTTGATTACCAGTATCTCATCGACGCCGCCGCGCGCCGCCAGAAATGGATCGACCAAAGCCAGTCCGTGAACCTCTTCCTCGCCAAACCCGACATGAAGAGCCTCAGCCACATGTATCGCCACGCCTGGCACAGCGGCCTCAAAACGACCTACTACCTCCGCACCCAGCAGGCCAGCAACATCGAGTCCTCCACCGTCTCGAAAGCCAGCCCGCAAAAACAATTCACCGAAGCCGAAAAAATGGCCTGCTCCATCGAAGCCATGCGGAATGGGGAAGAGTGCGAGGCGTGTCAGTGAATGAGAGGTCTAGGCATCCCGCCTTTGTCTCCAAGAAAAACGGGTTCCAACACGGTGAATCCAGTATATGATCAACTCTCACTGGTAAATTCAAAATGAGATAACTTCGAAGACATGCGCTTCGCTCAAGTCGGCAGGTGGGGAGAGTTTAGTGCAGCCAACCGCACTTTATCGCTCCTAATCCGACATAACCCTATTCATATACCCCCTCAGAACCATGATCAAAAAGATAAAAAGAGTCAACAACATGGGTGTGTTTGATGACTACCGTTGGCCATCAAGTAACAACCTAAGTGAATTCAAGCGTTTTAACATCATTTATGGCGCAAATGGCTCAGGAAAGACTACTCTATCAAGACTTTTCCGACATGTTGCCACAGGAGCCTGTGAACCATTCCCGGAACTAAAATACACCTTGGAAGCCGAGAGTGGCATTTTGAAGGAAACAGACGCCCAGAGCGTCCCGATCAGAGTTTTTAATGCAGACTATGTGCGTTCCAACATTGGCGAAATCGAAGGCGAGTTGAATCCGATTTTTATCATTGGAGAGGATCAGAAGGAGTTGCAAGCTGAGCTGGTAGCCAACGAGAAGGAGTTTGAGCAACGAAAGGAAAAGCTCTCTGGATTGAATGAAAAAATCGCGGATCAAGAAAAGGCCAGAGGCAAAGAATTTACAAGTATCGCGAGTCAAATTGGCCTTGCAACCAAAGGTCTGACCTCAAGAACCTACAGAAAGCCGCAAGCCGAATCCGCTTATGCGAAGATCGAAGAATTCAAGGTATTCAGCGAGGAAGAGCTGGAGAAGCTCACGCTCACCGCTGAGCAAAAGAAGCTCGACGGTATTGACGTCATTGGTCTGGGCTCAACTGAAGCGGATATTAATTCCCTCTCTATAGACTCTGCTAAATTGCTGGCCGCAACAGTCGAGTCAGTTGTGATCCCTAGACTGAAAGAGAATCCTGAGATTTCCCGATGGGTTGAAGGCGGCATTGGCCTTCATTCTCTGGGGGGTGAGTGTGAATTTTGCGGAAACACTGTGACGGAAGATCGCCTGAAATCACTTGCCGCCCATTTCAACGATGCCGACAAGTCTCTCAAAGAGCAATTGCAGCAACTTGTTTCTGAATTTGAAAAGGCTTTTCAATCGCTTCAGAGCCTTTCCATGCCATCGAAACTCCAGTTGTTCGATGAGTTTCAGACAGACTTTGATTCATGCAGTGCTTCTGTCGCTCAAAAGCAAGAGGAGCTAGCGCGGGCTTTGACTGCCGGAAAAAAGCTGGTAGAGCAGAAGCTTGGCAGCCGGACAGAGGTGATGGCTTTTAGCGTAGAGCTGAGCACGACGGCTTTGGCTGAGGCTGTGGCCGATGCAAATCGTGTTCTAAGACAACACAACGATAAATCCACGAGCTTTGAAGAAGCTAGAACCTCCGCGACCGACCAGATCGAGCAGCACTATTTGAGTACGATCCAGACCGAGATAGAGAAATACGACACTGAGCTTGAGAAGCTCCGCGAGGAGGAGAAGAACGCCCGCGACAGCAGTGCCGAAACCGAGCAGCTATCCCTTGATGAACTTCAAGCAGAGATCAAACGGAAGCGTGGACTGATTGCAAACACTCAGAAAGCAGCCGAGGATTTGACCAGAAAGCTGGAGATATTCCTTGGTCGGAAAGAGCTAAGCTTTGATCCTGAAGGTGATGGCTACCGGATCTACCGAAAGACGGTGGCGGCGCAGGGGTTGAGTGAAGGAGAAAAGACGGCGATTGCCTTTGTCTATTTCTCGGTCCAGCTCGAAGATCAGGATTTTGATAAAACGAAGGGCCTAATCGTCGTTGATGACCCGATTTCTAGCTTGGATTCCAGTTCCACTTATCAGGCTTTCGCTTTTCTCAAGGAAGCAGTCAAAGACGCCAAGCAAATTTTCTTGCTTACTCACAATTTCGATTTCTTGAAGTTGCTCCTGAACTGGATTAAGAACGCGAGAAGCGAAGATCGAGGGTATTTCATGCTTAGGGCGAAAGCCGTTACAGGCGACGAGCGCAAATCGAAGATTGAGCCGATGGACAAGGCTCTAACCAAGAACGGGAGTGAGTATGTTTTCCTGTTCAAACAGGTCAGGGATTACGCTTGCGACGGAACCATTGAGAACGCTTATCCGATGCCTAACATCATTCGGAAGGTTCTTGAGCAATTCTTGGAATTTATGTGCCCAACGGCGGATACTACCTACTACAAGCTCCAGAACATTAATTTCGATCCGGTCAAAAAAACTGCCTTAAACAAATATGCGAATGATTTTTCCCATCCGACAGGAAAGGGCCTTGATCCATCCCTTGTCGATGAGACGAGAAACAATGCAGCTCATCTGATAGAAATGATCCGAACCGTTGCTCCGATCCATTACGCCAATCTCGACAAAAATTAAACCGTTTTTCAAATGCGTTTGTCCTTTGGTTAGACCTTAAACCTCCCTGTCAAACAAACACCAATAACGCCTCGCTCCCAAAATTTCTCAGTTGACTCCATAGGCCTTATCAGTACTCACTAGAACAAATGAAATTCACTTCCATTGAGCTGTTTTCTGGGGCGGGTGGTCTGGCTCTGGGGCTCCATGCGGCTGGCTTTCGTCATCGGGCTCTCCTCGAATGGAACCGGGACGCGGTGGAAACCCTGCAGTTCAATCAAGAGCTGGGGCAGGAGGCTTTACAGGAAAGCTTGATCTCCCGGGCGGATGTGCGGGAGGTCGATTTTCGCTCTTATCGGGGGGTGGACCTGGTGGCGGGCCGTCTCCGAAATTCAGCAGCGAGCCTTCATTTTCGAGAACGTGCGTAGTCTGCTCCGTCCGTGAAAGTGACGATTTGACGCCTCGGATCCCAAAAAATAAAGATTTCATGAAAAAAGAAGGCACTCCAATGACAGCTTTGGCGTTGGGTTTGAGCGCCTTGGCTATTGTCGCCCGGCGGAGAATCCAGGGACAAGCGTGAGCTGCGCTTGAGTTCTCAATACCGCACGCTGGCGAGGACGAGGCCGTCGGCGGGGGCGCAGAGGGGGGATTTCTCGCTGCCGGGGGCGTCGCGGAGGGCAGCGAGATCATCGAGGCGGAGTCGGCCCTGGGCGACTTGCAGAGCCGCGCCGGTGAGGAGGCGGACCATTTTGTAGAGAAAGCCGTTGCCGGTAAAGCGGAGGAGGTAGCCTTCGTCCAGGCGCTCGCTCTGGGCTGTGGAGATGCTGCGGACGTAGTCGGTGTCCGGCGTTTCGTTCCCGCGGAAGGCGGCGAAAGCACGGAAATCGTGTTGGCCGACGAAGCAGGCGAGGGCCTCATCGAGGAGGAAGGGATCGAGTTGGCGGGGGAGGTGCCAGGCGCGGGCGGCGAGGAAGGGCGGGAGTACGGGGGCGGTGGAGAGATGGTAGTGGTAGGTCTTTTCCACGGCGTGAAAGCGGGCGTGGAAGTCGGAGGCGACCTCTTCGCAGGCGGTGATGCGGATGGAGGGTGGGAGCTTGGTGTTGAGGGCGGGCACCCAGTTGAAGGGATTCATCGTCAGGTGCCCGGGGGCGTCGAAATGAGCCACTTGGCCGAGGGCGTGGACGCCGGTGTCGGTGCGACCGGAGGCGTGGAGGCGGATGTTTTCTTTCGCGACGAGGGCGAGAGCCTCTTCGACTCGTTGCTGGACGGTGTCGGCCGCCGGCTGGATCTGCCAACCGGCGTAAGGCGCGCCATCGTAGGCCAGGGTCAGTTTCAGTCTCACGCGGACAGCAAACCGCAGGGCGTTCGGGAAGCAAGACATTTTCCCAGGGAGCGGATTTGATTGACAGGGCGGCGCGGCTCGGGCGTTTTGTTAAGTGTGACGAACGAAGAGCCCGCGCAGAAGCCCGAAATCATCATCCGGCCCGGTGCCTTGGCGGACTAGCCCGGGAAGGTCGCGGAGATCGGCGCTCGCCGGGTGCTCCTCGTCAGTGATCCGGGAATCGTCGCGGTGGGGCATT
Organism: Verrucomicrobiales bacterium; assembly: GCA_050285825.1. Lineage (GTDB taxonomy): Bacteria > Verrucomicrobiota > Verrucomicrobiia > Verrucomicrobiales > Akkermansiaceae > SW10. The sequence goes on from JBNNED010000428.1 coordinate 7,843, forward strand.
CCGGGCGGGCGCGGGAGCTGCTGGCGGAGGCGGGACGGGAGGTTTTTCTCTACGGTCAAGTGGTGGAAAACCCCACGGAAAGCTCGGTCGAGGCCTGTGCGGACTTTGCGCGGGAGGTGGCACCGGACTTGATTGTGGGTCTGGGTGGCGGGAGTAGCCTCGACACGGCGAAGGGCTGTTTGTTTTTACTGAGCGGCGGCGGGCGGATGGCTGATTATCAAGGTCACGACAAGGCGCGGGGCGAGATGCTGCCCTTCATCGCCATTCCGACCACGGCGGGGACGGGGAGCGAGTGTCAGAGTTACGCGGTGCTCTGTCGCGATGATTCCCATGAAAAAATGGCCTGTGGCGATGCGCGGGCTTTGGCGCGGGTGGCCATTCTCGATCCTGAACTCACGGCGACAATGCCCTTGCGTGTCGCGCGCCTGACCTCGCTGGATGCCTTGTCGCATTTGCTCGAAGCGGCGGTCACAACGAAGCGCAACGAGACTTCTGCGAGCCTCGTCCAGGCGGCGGCGCGGGCCGTGTTTCCCGTCATCGAAGCGGTGGTGCGCGGCGAGGCCGATCTGGCGCAGCGGCAGGCCATGTTGGAAGGGGCCGCGCTGGCGGGACGGGCCATAGAAGCCAGCATGTTGGGAGCCGCCCACGCGAGCGCGAACCCGCTGAGTGCGAGCTACGGTCTGGCGCATGGCGAGGCCGTTTTGCGCACCTTGCCGGCGGTGATGCGGTGGAATTTGGGAACGCCGGGCGTGCGGGCCATTTACGAAGGCCTGTTGCCGGGAATTTTTCCGCAGGCCGAAGCTCTCATTGAGAGGGTGGAGGAACTGCGCGCCATGGCCGATTTCCAGCCATTGACCCTGCCGGCGGATGACATTCCGCGCCTGGCCGCCGCCGTCGCTCGTCAATGGACGGGCCAGTTCAACCCCCGACCGCTCACGGAGTCGGATTTCGCCCGACTTTACACCGACATTTCTTCCTCATGAAAGCCCACTTCATCCCGCTCGCTTTAGCCCTCGCCCTTGTTTCATGTCAGAAGAACGAAGAGGAGAGTTCGCCAGGGACGGAGGTGGGAAGCGAGCCGGTGGTCGCGCCCGCCGAGTGGCCGGTGACGCGGGGCGGGGGGGGCTTGAGTGGACGGATTGCCGCGCCGGTGCCGGGCGAGCCGCGCCTCAAGTGGCGTTTTGAGAGCGCTTTTCCCATCGCTTCCGAGGCGGTTTTCGCCGGGGGCAAGGTGATCTTCGGGAACGATGGGGGCGAGTTGTTCTGTCTCGATACGGAATCGGGCGGGGTCATCTGGCAGAAAGAGCTTCCCGACGGCATCGAAGCGGCTTGCGCCATTCATGAGGACCGCGTGTTCGTGCCTTGTGTCGATGGCTTTCTCTATGCTCTGGCGCTGAGCGATGGGAGTGAGATTTGGAAGCACGAGACGCGGGATAAGATCACTTCCGGGGTGAACGTGGCTCCGGCGCCGGATGGCGAAGGCGTGTGCTTGTTTTTCAATGGCTACGACGGCACGAGCCGTTGTCTGAGCGCGGCGGATGGGAGCGAGCTTTGGCGGCACGAGACCGATAAATTCATCAACGGCACCCCGGCCATTGTCGAAGGGAAATGGGTCGTTTTCGGAGGCTGCGACCAGAAGCTCTACACCCTCGATCTCGCCAGCGGAGAGCTCGTGAACGCCATCATGACCGAGGCGGAAATCACCTCCACGGTCGCCACCGACGGCAAGCTCGTCGTGGTCGGAAATTACGGCAATCAGGTGCTCGCGGCACAGGCGGATGGCGAGGCGACGCAGTGGATTTACACCGATCGGCGTTTCCCCTTCATGGCCTCGCCAGCCATCGGAGGAGGCTTGGTCTTCGCCGGCTGCCGCGATAAAAACCTCCACGCCATCGCCCGCGACACCGGAGAAGGAGTTTGGAAATTCCGCACGGGAGGTCGCATCGAAAGTTCGCCCGTGTTGTATGAAAACGCCGTGGTTTTCGGCTCCAGCGACGGTCGCCTCTACGCGCTCGCGCCGAAAACGGGAGAGGAGTTGTGGCGGGTGGAGATCGGGGAGTCTCTCATCGCCGCTCCCGCCGGAAATGCCCGGCGAATCTTCATCGGTGGCGAAAAGGGCGGCTTTTATTGTCTCGAGGGGAGTTAAGGACGGGTGCGGGCGACTTGGTGAACGTTTCTTTTTGGAGGGCACCCCCGAAAACCCCATTTCCGTCATCTACTGGATGAATTTCCATTTTTCATCGTTCGACAAATTCTTGATAGGGCAAGGCTAGCAAGAGATTTGTCCGCCTTGAAAAAAGAAAATTTCTCTGCGCATCTGACGAAAAGCAGATTTCCGGAGCTGCCCATGAAAGGAGAAGGGGGAAAGGGTCGTTTTCTGAGGCTATAGGATCATGAAGGGCTTGTTTTTCTGGGTGTTTTTGTTGGGAGTCGGAGGCTTGGGCGCGGCGGAGCAGGGAAAGGTCTTGTTCGAGACTTACTGCGGAGCTTGTCACGGCAACGACGGTCGCGGCGCGAATGACGGCCAGTTTCCGCCCTTGGCGGGGAGTGGCTGGGTGGCGGGAGAGCCCGAGCGGGCCATTCAGGTCGTTTTGCACGGTTTGCAGGGGCCGGTGAAGGTCGAGGGACCGGATGGCGAGCTGCGCGATTATGATTTGGTCATGCCGCCGCAAGGTGGGGTGCTCTCGGACGACCAGCTGGCGGCCATTTTGACATATGTGCGCTCGGCCTGGGGAAATGAAGCAGGGGCGGTCGCCGCAGCTCAGGTCGCGGCGGTGCGCGAGCAGGGAAAAAAAGACCCCGGGATGTGGCAGAGTGCGGACTTGCTGGCCTTGTATCCCATTCCCGGCCAGGCCACGAAAAAGGAAGAGAACGGCCGCATCGAGCATCTCATTTCCCGCGTTTATCACGGTGAATTCAAATCACTGGCCGACCTGCGAAAGGCAAAGGAAGCGGCAGTGGAAGAAGAGCAAAAGAGCTTGCTGGACATCGGACTTGTCGGCAAGCGAAAGGATCTTTTCGGGATCGTTTGGGAGGGGGAACTCGTCGTGCCGGAAGACGGTGACTACGAGTTCGCGCTGTGGTCGGATGACGGCTCGGCGGTGCTCATTGATGGCAAGGAAGTGGTGAAAATCGACCGCATCGGCTTTTCCAAAGAATTCACCTGGGGCAGCGTTTCCCTGAA
>JBNNED010000429.1:0-3811 GCA_050285825.1 Verrucomicrobiales bacterium
GATTCAGGCGGGCTTGGTGGAAGATCCGGCTCTCTTCATCGGGGAACCAATGTTGTAAAATATCCTTGAGAATCCGGCCCTGGAGGCGGTTAACCTCATCAAAAACGAGCGATCCCGCCGCCTCGCGCGTCCCTTCCCGACTCATCATGCGCTCGAAAATCCCCGCCGGACCGGGATCGAAGCCTCGCCGGATGAGGGCGTTCATGAAGTGAAATAAGCGCCTTTCGGCCTCCTCTCCGCCACCGGCCAGGGGATACTCGGCCTCGGCGAGCTCGAAGGCGTGACGCAGCGTCGCGAGCAGGAGCTTGCTTTTCGAGCGGAAATGGTAGTTCACGGCGGCCAGATTCGCGCCAGCCCGCCCACAAATTTCCTCCACCGTCACTTCCCGGAAACCCCGTTCCGCAAAGAGCGCCGCTGCCGCCTCAATGAGCTTTTCCTTCGTCGTTTCCGCTGACATCCGGGGAGAGAAACAAGCGTCTCAGCGGAAAGTTGCAAATAAATATTTAAAATGATCATTTGAATTCGTGCGACCGCCACGAAATTTTATCAAAAGGAGCTTGAGGCAGATCTTATATTTTGCTATGAACGCGGATGATATGAAACGATTTCTATACGCTTCTCTTGTGCTGGGATCGAAGTTCGCCTTCGGAGGGACCATTTTATACACCGATGACTTCAATGTCCCCGATAACGCTAGTTTCGATGCTTCCTATGACCCCGCGCGGGATTCCGGACTGCTTGATGGGGAAGTCGTTTTGAGATCCTGGGGCGCCCAACAACAGATTCTGGGGAATGCCGCATACCATCCCGGTATCACCGGCGGCTTGCGTTTCGAGGCGGCTGCCGGCCCGTTCGGATCGACGAACCGCTACGACTGGGCGGGTGGGAGTGCGGCCGCGCTCATCGCGGCGGATGGTGGTTTGCGAGTGGAGTTCGATTGGATTCCCGCGACATACAGCACCAATGATCCGGACAATGAGCCGACCGACTGGATCTCGCTGCAGGTGGGCGGAACGAATGCTGATCCGAGCACGGGGAATCTCACTTGGGCAGATTACGAGTATGGCATTCTGCTGCGCAACAACGGGGGCTCGGAAATCTGGCAAAATGGAGGAAACATGGGAGCCGGGGGCAGTTTTACGGAGACGCCTGCGGGACTCGCTCGGCGTGTCCAAATTGACTTCCTGCCGGATAGTTTCGCACCCGGATCCAGTGTGCGTGCCGTGACCTCGGTCAATGGGATGCTTGTGCAGGATGACACGTTCACCTGGGATTCGGCGAGTGGGGAAATTTACATCGACTTCGGCCACAATGCCTTGGGAGCCTCAATCGACAATCTCGTCGTTTCCACCGTTCCCGAGCCCGGAGTTCTCGCTCTCTCCGGACTGGGGCTTCTCGCTTTGGGCCGACGTCGCGTGCGTTCCCGTTCATAGATTTTCACAAAAAACCCCTTGCACGGGGCTCGTTCTGTGCTTGGGTGGGGTCTCACTTTTCCCGACGGATCGATCTTTTTTCGCCGCCTCCAACTCCCCGTTTTTGCCATCGCGATGTTCTTCTGCGGGGCTGTCGGGAGCGCGCCTGCCAATGCCGCTTCACCCGAAATCTTGGATTTTATGGAGCGGGAAAAGCTGGCGGCGGCGGTTTCGGACGACGGCGTGGTCGAGCTGAAGTGGGAGAAGGAGGCTGAGACTGTGGTGGAGCTGGAGCAGGCCGCGAGCGCGGATTTTTCCGATCCGGTGCCGCGTTATGTCGGAACGGACGAGGGCTCGGTCATCTCGGGATTGCCGGAGGGGAAGCATTTTTTCCGCCTGCGGGCGAAAGGCGGGGAGTGGAGCGAGCCCTTGGGCGTGGAAGTGGCTTTCTTCCCGCGCGGGCGCTTGTTTTTGCTCTTGGGAATCGGAGGCGTGGTCGTGTTGGCGACGGTCGGGGCGATTCTTGGCGGGGCTCTGTCCGTCAAAAGTAGAGGGGAGGCCGGATGAGTGGCGAGGCGAGTCTTTCGGCGGGTCTGGGCTGGACCATTGTCATCGCGCTGGGCGTGCTCTGGGTGCTTTTGGGCATGTGGTGGGGGCGGAAAGCCGATGATTCCGAAGGCTTTATGCTGGCGGGGCGTCGCGTCGGGCTCTCGCTTGGGGCGGCCACGACGATGGCGACCTGGGTGACCTCGAACACGACGATGCTGGCACCGGTTTTTGCTCTGAAAATGGGGCTCTGGGGCATGCTGGCCTATTCCACGGCGAGTTTCGGCCTGCTGCTCTTCGCCTGTTTCGTTCCACGCATCCGCAAGCTCCTCCCGGAAGGGGTGACGGCGGGCGACTTCTTCCGCCTGCGATTCGGGCGGGTCGGCTGGGCGCTCTTTTTGCTCATCACGATGGTTTATTCGCTCTCCTGGCTTGTCAGCATGGCCATCGCGGGGGGGGATTTGCTCATGGCGCTGGCGGATATTCCATATGTCCAGGGCATGAGCCTGATTCTGCTCGTTTGCGTGCTTTATACCCTTTTTGGCGGGATGTACGCCGTGATCGGGACGGATTTCATTCAAAGTATCATCATTTTGATCGGGATCGTCGTCATCGGGGCTCTCGTTTTCTCCCAAATCGAGTTCGAAGTGGCCTACCGCTACGTCGAGGCGCACCAACCGACCCTGCTCACCATCCTCGCGCCAGCGGCCTTGCTCGCGGTTTTCAACAACATGCTTTTCGGCTTCGGCGAGGTCTTTCACAACAACGTCTGGTGGTCGCGCGCCTTCGCCATGCGGGAAGACACCGCGCCCAAGGCCTTTCTCCTCTCCGGTTTCCTCTGGTTCCCGATTCCCATCACGGCGGGCTTCATCGCGCTGGCCGCCGGTCCGCTCGGGATCAACGTCGTCGATGCCAACCAGACGGGGCCAACGGTGGCCGCGGCCGTCATGGGCAATGCCGGCCTGGGCCTTTTCGCCGGTGTCCTCATTCTCATCGTCTTGTTCTGCTCCATGGCCTCCTCGATCGATTCCCTGCTCGCAGCGACCTCCGATTTGCTCATCCGCGACGTGCATGAGGGCGTTTTCGGGGGGAAACTCGACGAGAAGGGCTTCCGGAAAATCGCCGGTTTCGTCATCATCGGCGTCGGACTGCTGACTTGGCTTCTCGCCGCGCCGCATTGGCCGATCGAGCAAGCGCTTTTCGTCTCGGGGCCGTTGGTGGGGAGCTTGATCTGGCCGGTCATCGCGGGGCTTTTCTGGGAAAAAGTGAACCGGAAGCTCGTTCTCACCGGCATCATCCTCGGCTCCTCGCTGGGCGTGCTGGCATACTTCCAGCTTGGTTGGTACACGGCGACTTTGGTGGGGGCCGGTCTTTCCATGATCTGCACCCTGCTGGCGCGTTGGATCCGGCCCACTCCCTTCATGAAAGACGAAGCGACAGAAAGGAGGCTCGCGGGAGAAAGCCATGTTTAGTCTCGATTTCTTACAAATAGTCATCCTCGGCGCCCTCGGGTGGACGGGGCTGGGCGCGCTCATCCTGCTCGTTTTGCTGGCGCGCGATTGGTGGCGGGGAAAACTTTGGTAAGAGGATAAAGAGGAGAAAAAGAGGAAAATCACCGTAATTTTTGACACATTGAGAGCTATGAGCACGACAGAGAACAGTCGCACCGATCAAGAGGAGTTCGAAGAGAACAAAATGACGCCGCATTTGCAGCCGCCGGAAGGCTCGGAAGCGATGCGACCGGAACCGCTGGGCTTGTTCGCCGACAATCCGGTCGATTTTTCGGTTCTCGCCGAGTTGGAGGGGAAAAACATCCTCGAAGTGAGCGACTTCAGCTTCGCGCAGGTCGCCGA
>JBNNED010000430.1:0-3374 GCA_050285825.1 Verrucomicrobiales bacterium
CCGGATAAGCAACCAACTCCTCAAGCCGTATCTCCGTTCCTTCCGGCAGGCGGTTCTCATTGACGAGCAAGCGCTCCAGCCGCTCCACACTCTCGTCTCCGACGCGCAAGGGAAAGCCGCTCCCTTCATTCGCAGAGCCCGTCGATTCCCCGAAACCACTCTCTCCGGCGGCCACGCTGTCCGTGCCACCCGCGCCTCCCGCCATCCCCTTGGGATCTTCCACGGAAAGCCGGCTGAAGGTGACAAAGGCAAGAGTCAGCACCGCGGCCGCCGACAGGACAACGGCCACATTTCGCCAGCGATTGCGCCGCTGACTGGCCAAAACGAGGATTTTTTCATCTCCACCACCCGCCGCCTGCCGGATCCTGGCATGCCGTTCCGGTCCCAAACTCAGCGCCGCCCCGGCCTCTTTTTCCCGCAGAAGAGCGGCCAGATGACGGATTTGCCGGACTTCACTCGCCAAACCGGCATCCCGGCTCATCGCCTCTTCGACTCTCTTCGTTTCGCTCTCGTTACACTCGCCGAGGGCGTAGGCGGTCAGGATGGGATCGTCCGTATTCATGATTGATAGGTGCGGGGGTGTTCGTTGCTTAATAAATCGTCCGGGAGGAATCCTCTGAGCTTCTTCAAGCCGACGTGGAGGAGGAAACCGACATTTCCGGTGCTCAGACCGGTGATTTCGCTAATTTCTTTGTAAGATAAATTTTGTTCAAATTTCAGCCGGATGACTTCCCGCTGGTTGTCGTTGAGCCGATCCAGGGCCCGCCGGAGCTGCCTCCCCCGCTCTTCCCAATCGGCTTCCTCCAGAGGATCCGCGATGTCGGCACTGATCCGCTCCATCTTCTCCTCTTTCAGGGCCACGAGCCGTTTTTCTTTGCGTAAAATATCAAGAGCCCGGTTCCGGCAGACCGTGAAGAGCCAGGTTTTCAGGCCCGCGCTCACTTTTGCCATGTCCTGTTGGTAGAGCCGGATGAAGGTGTCCTGCACCACGTCCCGCGCTTTGTCCGCATCATGGAGAAAACCGAGAGCGTAGCCGATGAGGGGCGACTCATACTCGGCCAGCGCGCGATTTAAAAACTCTTCCCGGGTTTCGACCATGCCATTGCGTTCCCCCTCCATCGCTGGGGATCTAGAGAGGAAACGGGCGACTTGCCAAGATCATTAGGCCAAAATGCGGGAAATTCCTGTGCATGGTTTTTTGTAAACTTTTCTTAAAAATATGATTGACTGATCTAATTTTTTTGGAAAAATGCCGCTGACATGAAAACCATGACCCGCACCCTAGCCTTGATCGTGGCCTCCCTGAGTGCAGCGGGAGCCAACACGACTTACACCGTCCAAACGGGCGACACCCTTCATTCGATCGCCAAACGTTACCAGACGAGCACCGAAAAACTCGTTTCCCTGAACGAAATCAAAGACGCTTCGAACATCTACATCGGACAAAAACTCGTCATCGACCAGGCCCCGGCCGCCGCCAGCCCGCAAAAAGCGAGTGGCGACAGCTACACCGTGGCGAAAGGCGACACCTTTTACAGCATCGCCCGGCGGCACGACCTCAACGTCAATGCCCTGAAAGCCCTGAACCCCGGCGTCGACATCACCCACATCGTCATTGGACAGAAACTGGCCGTCAAAGGCAGCCCCCGCCCGGTCGCCCAGACGAACAAAGCCGTGGCCTCGGCCCCGAAAAAAACGAACAAGCCCGCGACCACGAGCACGGTGAAAGCGGAAAAAACGAGTCCGCCGAAACCAGCCGCGACTCCTAAAAGCGAGAAAAAAGTCGTCTCCACGCCACCCGCCCCGAAACCGAAAGCGGAACCCAAAGCAGCTCCAAAACCGGAAGCCGCTCCCGAGAAAGAGTCGGTGGCCGCAGCGGAAAAACCGGAAAAAGAGAACAGCGAAGCTGAAGTCATCACGCCCCCGGCTTCTGTCAACTCGGTCATTCTGACCCAGGAAACGACCTTCCGCGAGTTTGCCGAAAAACATCAAGCCAGCACCGAAGAACTGAATAATCTCAACGGTTGGAATCTCCCCTCCGGCACCATTCTGGCCCGTGGCTCGGAAATCTACGTTCCGAAATAAGACCACTCACTTCTCAATAGCAAGGCAGGGCAGACCTCCGATGACTCCCCCCTAAGGTCATCGGAGGTCTCTTTTTGCCCAGCGGCTCGCCAGACGCCACCCATCCTCCCGGAAAACCCATTGCCAGCCCCCACATCATCCGCTAGCTTGGCATTCTATGGAACAAATCATTCCCCTGATCAGCTCCGGCGTGGCCGGTCCCCTTGGCGTCCTCCACCTCCCGCGCCTCTGGCTCAAAGCCTCCCTCGCTCACGCCGGAAAACTCCACCCCGACTACCCCGCCCTCGCCCCGGGCTACGACACCATGGTCCTCGACGGCCTCGGGATCAATCACCAAGCCTTCAAGTCCTTCATCGAGAGCCAGCCCAGCTACATCGAGTGCGAGCGCTGGATCGTCGAAAACGGCAGCAAGGTCACCCCGGAAGCGATCGCCGAACTCAACGAAGCCATCCTCGGCTACGAGCACGCGGATGACATCCGCCAGAACATCCTGGGCAAAGCCGGCCTCCCCGATGGCATGCCCCGTGACGCCGTCAACCTCAACAACCTTGACGACTGGGACGAGTTCCACGCCGCCGTGCTGAGCTAATACCAATGAGCGAAACTCGCTGGTAGAATCGCTGAGTCGGTTTTCGAGGAAAATCAAGACGTGAGGCGCGCGTGGTGCGAGTGAAATGCCCTCGGGTACACCACAAGCAACGAACAACACCGATTTTACCGAAAAACGGCCAGCTTCTTCAGACACGCGTAGCCTGGCCTCCACAGAAGATGAAACTCTCCATTCTACCAGATCGTTTTGCGAGTTGGTATTAAACTCTCCGCCGACCCAACATCGCCAGAACGCCACCAAGCCCGAGTAGTAAGACCGACGGCTCGGGAATGGCCGCTGGGAGAATGCTCGCGGCAAAGGCCGCATTTCCTTGATCCAACTGCATCCCATAAATCTGGGCGTGCTGCACCGGATTCATCGTCACCCAGACTTCCGTGATGTCCTCGGCGACCGCACTCAGATCCCATTGAAAACCATAAGTCCGCACCCCGATGTTGCCAAACGATTCATATCCCGGAGCGCTGATGTAATCAAATTCCGAAGAAAAGTCAGCCTCCAGGTCCTCGATCGCTCCAGAACTCGTCGCGTAGGACAAGGTCGGCATCTGACCTTCATGGAAGTTCCAAACTAGTGAATCACCAATCTGAATTTGAAACACCACCGTCTCCAAACCAACAATCGGCGTGGCATCATGAACCCGGAGCGTCCCGCCATCGATATCACCAATACTATATCCGCC
>JBNNED010000431.1:0-7854 GCA_050285825.1 Verrucomicrobiales bacterium
CACGGGGTGGCCTCGCCCGGGGCGGGAAGGGCTTATGTGGTGGTGGGCAAAAAGGCGGTGCGCAACGAGTTGGTGCGGGGATGGGACGGGGGGGAATCGCCGGGACTCTACGCGCGGGAGTGCCTCGTGGGCTCGCTTTCCTGGGTGAACGGGGAGCCGCCGGCGAGCGGGGTGGAGGCGCAGCCGCGCTATCGGGCGAAGGCGGAGCCGGTGCGGCTGGTGCGGGAGGGGGAGAAGGTGCGGGTGCTTTTCGAGCGGGCGCAGCGGGCGGTCACGCCGGGGCAGATTTGCGCCTTTTATGAAGGGGGCAGGCTGCTGGGCGGCGGGGTCTTCGAGGAAGTGGGGTGAGGTGGGGCTCGGAATGCGGAAGGGGAAGTGGAAATTATTGTCTCGAGCTTTTCTTTTTGCTAGCTTGAGAGGGTGAAGTTGGGAAAAAATGCGGGTCAGGCTCTGATTGGCTGGGCTTTGGCGCTGCTTTTGGGGCTGTTGGCTTCCGGGCTCTTACCCGGCTGGGGGGCGTGGCTGGCGGCGGGTCTTGGGCTGGGTTTGATTTTGCTTTTGGTGAGTGGGGCGGTGCGACCGAAGTGGCAGGAGCTGGCCTTGCGCAAGGAGTTGCGTCGGGTGAAGGGGGAGCGGGATGAGCTGGAGCGCTTTTTTGATGCCCTGATGGAGGCGGTGCCTTCGAAGATTTATTTCAAGGACCGGGAGAGCCGTTTTTTGAAAGTGAATCAGGCCTGTGCGGAGGGGATGGGGGCGGGGCATCCGCAGGATGTGTGCGGGAAGACGGATTTTGATTTTTTCGAGGATGAGCATGCGCGGGCGGCGCGGGAGGACGAGCTGAAAATCATGGAATCGGGGCGGGCGGTGGAGGGTTATATCGAGAAAGAGACCTTGCACGGGGGTGGCGAGGGCTGGGTGTTGAGCGCGAAGTTGCCCTTTCGCGATGAGCGGGGGAAGATGCTGGGGACCTTCGGGATTTCCAGCGATGTCACGGAGATGGTGCGGACCTCGCATTCGCTGGAGCGGGAGCGGAATATTTTGAAATCGGTGGTCGATAGCATCCCGGATGCTCTTTATGTGCGGAGCACCTCGGGCCGGTATTTGTTGGTGAATGAAGCCTTCGCGCGCTTTCTGGGCGTGTCTGAGGCTGCGGAAGTGGTGGGGAAATCGCCCCGGGATTTCTTCGAATTGAAAAAGGCGGAGGAGTATTTGACGGAGGATCGGGAGGTCATGGAGCGGGGGGAGCCGATGCTGGATGCGGAGCGGCGGATCCGCAATGCGCAGGGGCATCGGCGGGTGGTGTTGACCTCGAAAGTGCCGGTGAAGGGCCAGGACGGGGTGGTCTTCGGGGTGGTGGGCATGAACCGGGATGTCACGGAGGCGCGGCGGACGCGTTTGGCACTGGAGCAGGCGGAACGGCGGATGAAGGAGATCATGGATCACAGTCCGTCATCGATTTACGTCAAGTCGGTTTCCGGACGTTACCTCATGGTGAACCGCCGCTTCGAGCAGCTTTTCGGCGTGAAACGCGAAGAGGTCATCGGCCTGACGGCGGCGGAGGTCATGGGGAGCGAGGAGACGGCGCGGGAGGTGCGGCGGAATGACCAATGGGTTTTGGAGCACGGGGAGGCCTTGCAGGTGGATGAGACGATCCGGCTGAAGGATGGGGAGCGGACTTTCATGACCTCGAAATTCCCGATGCGGAATCACAAAGGGGAGATGTTCGGCGTGGGGGGGATTTCCACGGACATCACGGAGCGGAAGGAGGCGGAACGGGAGCTGAAGAGGATCAACGAGCAACTCGTCGAGGCGAACGAGAACGTCCAGCGGGCACACGAGCAGTTGATGCAAGCCGAAAAAATGGAGTCGATCGGGCGACTCGCGGCGGGGGTGGCGCACGAGGTGAAAAACCCGCTGGCGATGATCGGGATGGGCATCGATATTTTAGCGCGCAAGTTCCCGGAGGATGACGAAAAAGCCCACAAAACGGTGGAGCGGATGAAGCGTGGCATCGAGCGGGCGAAAAAGATCGTCAAGGGCCTCGTGGACTTCTCCTCGAACCGGAATTTAGACATCCAGCCGCTGGGGGTGGTCGAGCTGGTCGGAGAGACGATGGATCTGGTCGAGTATCAACTCCGCAAGGGCGGTGTGCGTGTGAGTTACGCCTACGAGAAGGATTTGCCGCCGGTTTTGGTGGATCGCACGCGGGTCGAGCAAGTCCTGGTGAACTTGTGTATCAATGCCATGCACGCGATGGACGGAGATGGTGAGTTGCTCATCGGTGCGGAAATGGTCGAGCGGGACGAAGTGGAGTTCGATGCGGGCTCGCGCGAGCGGGAGCGACCGAAATCGGGCGAGCGCCTGGTGCGGATTTTCGTGCGCGACACGGGTTCGGGGATTCCCGAGGAGGCCATGGGCAAGCTCTTTGATCCCTTCTTTACGACGAAGCCGACGGGGGTGGGGACGGGTCTGGGTTTGTCGGTTTCCCACAAGATTGCGGAGCTTCACGGCGGGGAGCTGACCCTGCGGAACCGGGAAGATGGCCAGGGCGCGGAGGCTTCACTGACCCTGCGGGCAGCGGAGGTGGGCTCAGCGGAGAGCTGAGATCCGGCCTTTTTCGAAGTCGTAGGGTGTCATTTCGAGAGTGACTTCGCGCTCCGGGGTGATTTCGGCGGCGCGCGCTTCGAGCTCCTTGTGGGGGTGGGCGATGATTTCCTTACCGTTGGGGAGTCGGGTGAGGAAAGCGCGCGGACCGAGGATTTTCGTGATCGTGCCGCTGGTGATGATGGGTTCGGTGACGGTTTTTTTCATGGGTGGGTGGGCGGATTTTTATGGGTGGGTGGGCGTTTTTAAAGAATGAATTGGTCTTGGTAGCGGACGAGGGAGGCGAGGGGCGCGATCCCGTCGTGATGCCAGAGAAGGGGCGGGGTTTGGGCCTGGCCGAGGGGGAAGAGGCGGGGGGATGGGAGCGCGGGCCAGAACTCGGGTTCGTAAGGATAGAGGGCGATGCCGGAGAGGAGCTGGGGGCTGGGAATGCGGAGCCGCGCGGGTGGCGTGGGTCGCTCGCAGGGGGGATTCCGGAAAGAGTGGTCGGGGCTGAGGGCTTCGAGGGGCTGGAGGATGACGCTGCGGTTGAGGGTAGAGACGGGAAGTTCGTCCTGCCCGGGCAGGCGGATGATGGTCCAGGCGGTGTCGCCGGGCGATTCCCATAGTTGGTAGTCGCTTTGTCCGGCTGCTTGGTTGGCGGCGAGGAAGCGGATTTCTTCCCGCCAGGTCGCGATGGCTCCATCGGCGGAGGGGTCGAGGGGACCGCGCGGGTCGCATTCCTCGCGGGCGGCGAGGGCGCGGGCGAGTTCGTCGCCGAAGGAGGAGATCTCGGCGGCGGGGAGATAGAGGGTGTGGAGGGAAAGGCAGCCTTGCTGGTTGAAGGTGGCGATGTCACGGGCGGCGAGGCGGGCCGCTTCGGGGTCGGGTTCGCTGATGAGGGCGATGCCGAGTTTCGGTCCGTGAGCGAGGAAGGGAAGGTGGGGCGGGGCGAGTTCGCGAAAATGGCGGATGGTGGCGTCGCTGCCAAAGACGACGAAGGCCTCGGCGCGGGCCAGCCAGTCGGTGGGAAGCTCGCGGGCGGTGGTGATTTTCGCGCGGAGCTCGGCGGGGAGAGCGGCGATTTTTTTCTCGATGTCGGGGAGGGCTTGGGAGGGGAGTTTGAGGAGGTTGTGGGCGCCGAGAAGGAGGCCGCGGAGGAGGGTTTGCCAGAGGGCGTGGGGGGTGTTGCCGCTGATGATGTGGAGGATGGTTTGGGGCGGGATGAGGCGGGTGCGGGTTTGCGGGCCGTAGGGTTGAAGGAGGTCAGCGGGCTGGAAGTACCCAAAGGGCATTTCACCCACTGCATGGGGGCCGAATTCGAGGTGGAGCCAGTGGCGGAGGGTCTCGGCGTCGAATTCTCCGGTCCACGGGGCGAAGTGGGAGGCGGCTTGGGCGAGGCTGTCGATGGGCGGCTTCATGGGCGGAGGTCTTCGGCGGTGAGCGAGCAGCCACGGGGAAGGGCGGCGGGATCGCGTCCGTGGAGAAGGAAGTGATGGTCGTCGATGAGGGTGGCGAAGTCCTGGGTGCGAATGGCGGCGCAGCTGTGGAGGTTGGCGAGATCGTGGAGGATGAGGTGGCCTTGGGCGGTGAGGCGGGCGCGGCACCAGGGGGGCAGGCGGTGGGCTTGGCCGAGGCCGTGGGTATAGGCTTGGGAGGAGAGCTCGGTCATGGAATACTCGTTGATGAGGGCCCCGGTGGGCAGCTCGAAATGGCGGCTGAGACGGGCGTAGAGTTCTTTTTTGCTGAGTTCGCGGCGAGAGTTTTTATAACCACCGGTTTCGAGAAGCCGGGAGCCGGGCGGGAGCGGGAGGGGGTCGGTGGTTTTGAGGAGGTGGAGGAAGGCGAGAGCGGTGCCGGCGAGGAGGATGGGTGAGGCGTCGTGGGCGAGTGCCTGTCGGAGGGTAGAGGTATCGAGCAGGTCGGCTTTTTGGAGAAAAGCGCTGTCGCTGCCTCCGAAATGAGCGTGGTTGAGGACGCCGAACATGTGGATGAGGGAGGAGTGGGGTTTTTCGGCGGGAGGGGGGCTGAGGAAGAAGGCGCGGGGCGGGGTGGGGAGGCGGAGCTGTTGCCAGGCGGCGAGGATGGAGCGCTGGTAGGTCCCGGTTTCCGGGAAGTGGTGTTGGCCGTGTTGCCCGGTGGTGGTGCCGGAGGTGTGGAAGGTAGCTTGCCCTGCGAGCCCTCGGCCGCTGGCTTGCCCTGCGAAGTGAAGCGCTTGCACTCCCGCTGGTCGTCCGCTGGCTAACTCTCCATGCTCTTCCTTGCTTACACTCCCGCTGGTCGCCCGCTCGGACTCGGCGCGTCGTCCGCTGGGTGGAAGTACGGAACAGATGGGGAGGTGGGGGTGCTTGAAGGCGTTGGTGGGGAGGGCGGGGATGTCTTGCCAGCGGGTGGTGTCGGCGGGGTTGCGACCGAGGGCGCGGACGTAGTGGTGGTAGGGGGCGATGTTCTCGTATTGCCAGGCGAAGAGACGCAGGGCGAGTGCTTCGAAGGAGCCCCCGGCGGGGTCGGCAATGAAGCGGTAGAGGTCGTTCTGAAGCGGATGCGGCACGGTTTTTTGTGACCCTGCGGGCTGGGCACGGGTCTAGGGAGATGAAAATAGCGACCGGCGGGAAGTCAACTCCATAGCGCGGCTTTAGCGGATTTCGTCCGGCGTGATGCGCGCTTGACAAGCTCCGGCCCTTGGGTGACTGTCGCCTTGGTCGTTTTTTGGAAAACAAAAAAAAGAGTCACGAGATATGTTGAAACACGGGAGTATTTTGTTGTTGGCAGGCCTCTTGGTCGCCAGTTGTTCGCCTTATCCACCGGAGCCGCCATACCCTCCGCAGCCGCAGCCGGTCGGGCCCGCCATCGCGCCGCCGGTGACCACGCCGCAGCCGGAAACGACGGCTCCAAAACCGCAGCCGAAGCCCAAACCGGAAACGACGGCTCCGAAACCCAAGCCCAAGCCGAAGTATGACACGGCACTGGCTATTCCGGGTCGCGAAGGCTTTGTTTTCAACCCCCACACCAACGAGCCGGTCGACGTGCGCGGGATTCCCAGCGGATCTCTGGTGACGGATCCGAACGATGCCGAGGGTCGCAAGTTCCGCGTGCCGTGATGCGGGATTGAACTGTTTCAAGGGGTCGGGCTCTGATGATTTTCGGGGTCCGGCTTTTTTCGTCAAGTGATGAGATTCGAGCGTATCGCCATTTTAGGTCCGGGTTTGCTGGGGGCTTCTCTGGCGATGGCTTGCGGGGAGCGGGCGGTGCTGTGGGGTCGGAAGCCCGAGCGGGTGGCGGAGGCGCGGGCCTTCGGCTTGGCGGCGACGGCGGATCTGGCGGAAGCGGTGCGGGGGGCGGATTTGGTGGTCATGGCTGTGCCGGTCGGGGTGATGGCGGGGCTGGTTGAACGGATGTTGCCGGAATTGGCGGCGGGGGTCGTGGTGACGGATGTGGGAAGTGTTAAGGCCTGTCCGCACGAGACACTGGGCGGGATGCTCTCGGCGGCGGGTGTGGATTTCGTGGGGAGTCATCCCATGGCGGGATCGGAGCGCAAGGGGCTAGATGCCGCGCGGGCGGATTTGTTCGCGGGAGCGGCCTGTGTGCTGACGAATGATGAAGGCGCGACGGCGGAGACGCTGGCTCGCTTGCGGGCTTTTTGGGAGGAATTGGGCTGTCGGGTGAGTGAGATGACGGCGGCGGCGCACGATGCGGCGGTGGCGCGGATCAGCCATTTTCCGCATGCCATGGCGGTTTTGACGGCGGAGGTGGGTTTGAAGGAAGGTTTGGAGCTCGCGGAATTGGCGGGCGGTGGTTTTCGGGATACCTCGCGGGTGGCTTCGGGCGATCCGGCGATGTGGGCGGAGATCATGATGGAGAATCGGGCTTCGCTGCGGGGGATTTTGGAAGAAGCGCGGGATTCGCTCACTGATATGCTTGAGTTGTTGGCGGATTCGGATGAAGAAGGGCTGCGCCGATACCTCGCGGAGGTGAAAGAACGGCGGGACGCGGCGATCAATTTTTAGATTATGAGTGAGAAATTACGAGTGCGGCCGATCAAGAGCCTGCGGACGGAGATCGAGGTGCCGGGGGACAAAAGTCTCTCGCATCGGGTCGCGATTTTGGCCGGTTTGGCCAAGGGGGAGAGCCAGGTGCGCAATTTTTTGCCTTCCGAGGATTGTTTGAACACGCTGAAGGCCATGGCGGCTTGCGGGGTGCGCTACGAGGTGGAGGAGGAGTCGGAGGCGGGGCCGACGGGCATGACGATCAAGGGTCGCGCCGGAGAGCTGGAAGCGCCGGTGGGCGAGATTGATTGCGGGAACTCGGGCACGGGGATGCGCCTCCTCGCCGGGATTCTGGCCGCGCAGAATTTTGAAAGCCGCTTGACGGGTGACGAGTCGCTCTCCTCGCGTCCGATGGGTCGGATCATCAAGCCTCTGGAGCTCATGGGGGCGAAAATCGAGACCAGCGGCGAGCGGGCGGGCTGCGCTCCTCTGACCATCACGGGTGGGAAGCTGCGCGCGATCACTTATGAGATGCCGATGGCCAGTGCGCAGGTGAAAAGCGCGGTCTTGTTGGCGGGGATGTTCGCTCCGGATAAAACGACGGTGATCCAGCCCGCCCTCAACCGCGATCACACTGAACGTCTCTGTAACGCCTTCGGCGTCAAGGTGCGCACGGAAGGCAATGAGATCACGATTTACGGCGGTCAGGTGCCCACGGCGATCGACTTCACGGTGCCGGGTGACATTTCCAGCGCGGCCTTCTGGCTCGTTTTGGCCGCCGCCATCCCCAGCTCGAAGCTCATGGTGAAAAACGTGGGCTTGAACCCGACGCGCACGGCGATTTTGAACGTCCTGCTGCGCATGGGCGCGCGCATCACCGACATCGTGCGGGAGGAGCAGGGCGGTGAGCCGGTGGGCGATATCATCGTCGAAGGTGGCGCCTTGACGGGAACGGAAATTCTGCCGGAGGAAGTGCCCAATTTGATCGACGAAGTGCCCGTTCTCGCCGTGGCGGGTGCCCTGGCGGAAGGTCGCATGGTCATTCGCAACGCACGGGAGCTGCGGGTGAAGGAAACCGACCGCATCACCACGGTCGTGGAAAACCTGCGGGAAATGGGGGTGGAGGTGCAGGAATTCGAGGACGGCATGGAGATTCTGGGCGGGAAAAAGCTCAAAGGCGCGCGCCTGCAAAGCCATGGCGACCACCGGATTGCGATGGCTTTCCTGATCGCGGGGCTCCTCGCGAAGTCGGGCGAGACGGTGATGGAGGGGACGGCTTGCATTA
>JBNNED010000432.1:0-6013 GCA_050285825.1 Verrucomicrobiales bacterium
ACTTGGCCCGTGGAGAACTTCCGCGAACTCATCCGCTCCTTATTGGCTGAAAACGACGCCGAGCTTCTCCTTCTCAGCCCGCCCGCCGGACCCGACAGCGCCGCCCGCGCCCTCGCCGCCGAATTCCCCGAACTCCACCACGAACCCGACTCCGCCATCGCCACCCTCCTCCCCCTCCTCGCCAGCTGCGAGAGAATCATCGCCAACGACGGCACCCTGCCCCATCTCGCCGCCCACCTCGGCACCCCCCCCCTCACCCTCTTCGGCCCGAACGAACCCGCCTGGAAGCGCCCGCTTGGCACCATCCACCAAAGCCTGCGCGAGCACGTCCCCTGCTCCCCCTGCTTCCTCCCCAAATGCCCCCTCGACCACCGCTGCCTCCAGGCCATCACCCCCGCCCAGGTTCTCGCCGCCCTCTCCCCGACCGCTTCTTGATTTTCCAGATTGCCAGCCCAGCGCCTTTCAGCCTAGTCTCCACCATGCAATCTCACGAGGTTCTCAAAAAGGCTTTTGATAAAACGAGCCCGAAAGCCGTTTCCGCCGAACTCGGCGTCTCCCTCTCCCTCGTCTACAAATGGGCTCAGGAGCAGTCCGCCGTGGGCAGCGGCTCGCGCAATCCCCTCGACCGCCTCCTCGAAATCATCCGCCTGACGGGTGACACCGATATCCTCGACTGGCTCTGCCAGAAAAACGGTGGTTATTTCGTGCGCAATCCCGCGAGCGCTTGCGAGAAGGGCTTCGAGGTCCTTCCCGCCACGAACGAGATCATCGCCCAGTTCTCCAACCTCCTGACACGCATCTCCCAAGCCGCTCTCGACAACTCCATCACGGGCGACGAAGCCGAGGAAATCCGCAACCACTGGGACAAGCTGAAATGCTACGGCGAAGGCTTCGTCCGCTGCTGTGAGGAGGGCGATTTCGAGAAAATGGACGTCGAAGAAGAGGCCAAGCAGGAAGCGCCCGCTCCCCGCCGCACGCTTTATTGATCCGCTTCGGGCGCGGTCTCCGGCTCGCCGGTGACTTGCCCGGCTTCCGCCTCTGGTTCTTCCGCTTGTTCTTCCGGCTCCGGCTTGGGCAGCAGGTCCTCCCAGCGGTGTAAAACGTAACCCTCTCCCAGTCCGCCCATCTCCCCGAGCAAGCGCTCGCACTCCCGCCGCCAGACTTCGTAATCAGGCGCCCCCTTCTTCTCGGGCGCACTTCGTGGAAAGACGAGGTAGCTCACTCCGAGCGTGGAAACCGGTCGGCGATACGGCCCCGCCCTGGCATCGATTTGACGCGCCATGCGCACGCTCGCTTCCCCCACTTTGAAGGTCGGCCCGCCATCTCCGACGATGGCGGGATAAACCTGGTTCCCGTAGATCACGACCGCGTAATCTCCGATGTTCGGGACATAGGCGCCTTTACGATCCAGCAGCAGGTTGACCGGAATGACGATGAAGGGATCATACTCGGCGATGAGAAAACTTCGTGCCTTCATGTCCGCGATTCCCCGCTCCAGCATTTTCATGCGATCCTGCAACCAAGCTTTGCGCGCGGCTGTCGTTCCCACCTGCGCGAGCTCGCGTTTAGCGTTTTCGATCCGTTTTTCCCAGCCTGCGATCATCGGATTTGGGACCTTTCCCGTCTTCCGCCACCCGTAACTCGTAAAAGGCTGGTAGTGCGTCGAGTTGACAATTTCATCCGGCATCACGGCCAGGCGGTCGCCGTCCGAACCGTCCGAAACCACATCCATGTCGCCCTGCAGCAAAAAAACTTTCCGCCCCGTTCCGGGAGCCGTCAGCTCCAACATCGTCTGGCAATCGTAGAAATTATGCCCCGTGAGCAAGTCGTCGAGCCGGTAAAGGCTGTCCTTCAGGCGCTTCGTCTTGTTCTCGTAAAGCTGGTGGTAGAAGGGCGAGACTTTCGCCGTGGGCAACATCGCTTCCAAACCCGGCAAAATCTCGCCCAGGGCGGCGTTTTCCGCGCTCAACTCCGCCAACGTCATCGCCGGTTTCGGCACCCGCACCTGCAACTCGTAGCGCGCGACGTAGCTGTCCTCCTTCTTCCGCTCACTGGTGGCGATGTCCCCTTCCGCCACTTTCAACTCGGGCAGAAAACGAATCCCGTTCGAGAGTTTCACCAAATCCGTGCCATCCTGCAGATAATGGTTCCGCACCCGGTCGCCGTTCTCCTCGGGTTCCTCCGCGACCTCTTTCTCGCGATAAACCACTTTTTCGACCTCTTTGACCACGATTTCCGGCTCTTTCTCCACCACCCGCTCCTTCGCCGGGCGGAACCACAGGGCCAGCACCGCCGCGCTGAGCAGCAGAATGATCAGCACACAGGCCAGCAAAGCCAATGCCAGCGGCGAACGCGATTTCTCACGAGCTTCCCGCTTCCGCACCCCGTCCAATTCAAACTGCTCAGGTTTCACGGCGCACAAATTAACACGCTTTTCCCGCGCATCAAAAGAGCGGAGTGCGGAAAACTTATTCTCACCTTTTCACAACTTATCCCCCGCTTTTCACAACTTATTCACAATGACCGTAAATTGCCGAATCGGCGCATTGCCAAGCCCCGCCCCGCCTCCCTAATCTCCCGACGCGATGGCTGATTTCCCGAATAAAAACAACGCCCCCGAGCTCCAAAAAAGCGAGGAAAACAAAGCCGAGCGCGGCCTCACCCCGCCCCCGCACGCCCTCGGCCCCGAAAAATCGATTCTCAGCTCGATGCTCCAGGACCCCGCCGAATACGTCGGCCAGGCCATGGAAGCCAAGCTCACCCCCGCGCACTTCTACGTCCCCGCCCACGGCAAGCTCTTCGAAGTCCTCACCGAGCACTTCGAAGAAGGCCTCGCCATCGAGCTCATCGCCCTCACCCAGCACCTCATGGACCGCGGCATCATGGACTCGCTCGGCGGACCCGCCGCCATCACCGAGATCTACACCTACGCCCCCACCGCCGCCCACTTCACTTCCCACCTCGACATCGTCAAAAGCAAGCACACCTTGCGCAAGATCATCCACTCCTGCACCGAGGCCATCACGCAGGCCTATGACGATCCCGAAGACGTCCGCGAGTTCCTCGACACCGTCGAGCAGGCCGTCCTCGACATCCGCAACGCCACCGAGACCAACGAAGAAGAAAACATCAAACAAACGGTGAAAGCCGTCGTCCAATTCTTCGAAGAATTCCTCGCGGGCGACCGCGGCATCAGCGGACTCACCACCGGCTACTCCGTTCTCGACAAGATGTCCAACGGCCTCAAGCCCACGGAAATGTTCATCATCGCCGCCCGTCCCTCGATGGGGAAAACCTCGTTCATGATGAACATCGTCGAAGACATCGCCATCAACCAACAAAAACCCACCATGGTCTTCTCCTGCGAGATGAGCAGCCAGCAGATCGTCCAGCGCCTCCTCTTCTCCCGGGCCCGTTTCGCCTTCTCCTCCCTCCAGCAAGGCTACCAGCCCAACAAAAACGACATCAAAAACATCACCAAAGCGGCCAAGGAAATCTCCAACTCCAAACTCTTTATCGACGACACCGCCGCCATCTCCATCAACGACCTCCGCGCCAAAGCCCGCCGGAAAAAACGCGACGAAGACATCCAGCTCATCGCCATCGACTACCTCCAGCTCATGCGCTCCACCTCGAAACAGGCCGCGAACTCCCGCGAACGGGAAATCGCCGAAATCTCCTCCGGTCTGAAAGCCCTCGCCAAAGAGCTCAACATCCCCATCATCGTCCTCGCCCAGCTCAACCGCGGCCCCGAATCCCGCACCGGTTCATCCCTCGGCGTCCCCCGCATGTCCGACCTCCGCGAATCCGGCTCCATCGAGCAAGACGCCGACATGGTGGGTCTCCTCTACCGCAAAGCCTACTACAAACAAGGCACCGAAGAAAACGAGGAAGAAGACGAGGAGGCCGAACAGGGCGAAGCCGAACTCGTCCTCGCCAAAAACCGGAACGGTCCCACCGGCGGCATCCCCCTCACCTTCCGCGCCGAGCTCATGCGCTTCGAAAACAGCGACCGCCGCGAAGAACCGCAGTAGTATACAACAGAGCCCATCATTCCAATCGCCATACGCAGTGGCCTGAGATCCCAGCACTGATCCTCTGCCAGATATGCGCGCATTGCCGGGTTGCCAAGTCTCTCCCAAACGCGCATCATCACCTCGATGATCGCGCGCTTTTTCTTTCTCCTCTGCCCCCTGCTCCTCAACGCCCGTCCGCTCACGCCCCTCCCCGAGCAAGCCGAACTGGTCTTTCACGAAGATTGGTCCGGCGGTCGCATCGATCCCGCCCGCTGGTATCCCCTGCGCAAACAATGGGGGCAGGGAAATCACGGGGTCGTGCCCGAAAACCTCGCCATTGTTCCGGATCTGGTCGATGGCAAAGAAGTCAAGGTCCTGCGCTGCCAGGCCAACGGCGACGCCTATGACGGCCCGGTCACCGGCCTCTGGGGCCAGAAATCCCGCGTCGGCGGCGTCCTCGTGAGCAAACCGTTCTTCGCTTCCGGCCGCTTCGAAGTGCTCATGAAAATCGGCGACCCGGAGCACCCCACCCCGCCTGGCATCATCCCCGCGATCTGGACCTACGCCTCGCGCAGCGTCATCGTCCCGCCCGAGAAAAGCGATGATTTTCAAGCCGAAAGCCCCCTCTACCACCCTTACCTCCAGCAGTGGGGCAAGGGCCACGCCTTTTACTGGTCCGAGCTCGACTTCCCCGAATTCGGCAAACAAGGCGACTACACCAAGCCACTCTACAACACCTTTCTCAACAAAATGCACGAGCCCAAGGAGATGCCCTCGCACGGCGCTGCCGACGGTCGCTACCACCGTTACGTCACCGAGTGGCGCACGGAGCTCGTCCCGTTCCCCGAAGTCCGCGACGAGCATGTGCGCGAAGCCGAAGGCTACCACTGGATCGCGAGCAAGGACATTCCCTACGAGAAATACTTCGGACAACCGCTCAAAAAAATCGGGCCCAATGACTACGCCCTCTACGCCGGCAAAGTCGTCGACCACTGGATCGACGGGAAGTATGTCGGGCGGAACGACCGCTTCGTCCCCTCGATGGCTGCGCAGCTCAACATCGGCGTATGGCTACCGGATTGGGCCGGTCCCGCGCCCTGGCAGACGCGCCATGTTTATTTTTCCGAAATCAAAGTCTGGCAATTCCATGATTCGGGCGACGTCCGCGGCATTCTCACCGAGGACATCGCCGACAGCTTCGACGAGAAGGGCCAGCCCATCAAACGCTGATCACCGCGCCCGCCCGCTCTCCCGGATCATGGCTGCGAGCGAGGCTCCCGCCGCACGGAGATCGGGGCGTTCCCGCATTTCGCGGATGGTGAAGGGCAGGCGCACGCGCCAATTCGTGCCCCCCACCGTGCCCGGCGTATTGAAGCGCTCGGGCAACCCGTAAATATCCGTGATCATGAGTGCGGCGTAACGGGAGCGGCAGGCAAAAAGAGCCCTCAGCAACTTGTCCCGGAGTTCCGGCGTGTAGCCCGGCCAGGATTGATCGGCCAGAGGCGAAATCCCGGCAAATTCCCCGAGAAGGCGCAGATTTTTCTCGCCCTCCAGGCGCTCGTCTTCGTCCGCACTCAAGGCTTTCTCGCGAAATTCCTCCCACATCGCCGCCAGCGGCGGGTGATCGTGGGTGGCGTAAGTCGCAAAAGAACATTCGGCGTAGGCCGAGCCCGGAATCAGTTGCGGCTCCGCCTCGGCGTCGTCTTCATCGAGCTCGTATTCCCAATGGCAGACCTTGAAGCCCGCGATGCCGCGTTTTTCCAGGTGCGGGCGCACGTAATCCGGCACTTCGCCCAGATCTTCGCCGATGACCACGCTCTCTCCCGCCGCCTCCTGCACCGCACGCAGGTAGCCGTCGCCGTCCGCGAGATTCGCCGCCCGATTCTCCTTGGTATCGTCTGGACGGGGACGAAATCCCGGTAAGCGGTCGCCCGTGCGTTCACGGGCTTCCGCGGCCGAGAGAGGGAGAAACTCCGCATTACGCGTCGGGCGCCAGG
>JBNNED010000433.1:0-5771 GCA_050285825.1 Verrucomicrobiales bacterium
CGATCTGCGTATTTCGCCTTCAAAAAATCCTCGATCTCCGCGTAAACCACTGGCAGTTCACCGCTTAAAATCGCCCCCGTCGCTTCCTGATAGAGAGCGGGATCGACCCGCCAGGCGACGAGCAAGAGGCGGTGAATTTCCCGCGCCAAGGGCTCCTGATAGCCCGGCAAGTGCAGCACGCGCAGATCCGCTCCGCCCGTTTCCTCCTCATAATCCCGCAAGCGCCGCTGGAGCTCCAAACAATGCGGACAGGTGAAATCGCTCAAGAGAACGGCAATCACGGGCGCTTCTGCGCGACCACGAGAGGGCAGTTGATCGAGCTTCAGGCGCACCTTACCGCCGTATAAATACAAGGTTTCCTCGTCGCGACTGACCGCGCCGGTTTCCAGTTCGGACTGGACGATGCGTTCCTTCGGGCGGGACATCGACTGCAGCACCGCCATTGTCAGAGCCAGGCCGAGAGGAAGGAAAACGCGGGGGTAGCCGACGACATCTCCGCGCCAGACTTCTCCTTTCCGCCAGGCGAAGGCGACTCCGAGGACCGCGAGGGCGTGTGTAGCACAACACCAGGGGCAGAATTGCTTCACCACGAAGAGCTGAAGCGCGACGAACCACAGGGCCCCGAAAATCACGAGCAGAGAAGCCGCGGCGTGGACGAAATTCGCCATCGTGCGCGGGCGCGGCAGCAAGGTCCCCAATAAAAGCACACTATATAAAAGAGCCCCGATCAAACCCACCGGCATCCCCGCCACTTCCGACCAGCGGCTCGCCAGCACTCCCTCACAGCCCCCCTCCGCTCCGCAACCCGCCACGGCCTGACTCCGCAGGGAACTCCAGGACAGATACATCGAAATCACGACCGCCCCGGCCAAACAAAGCCGCGCCAAGACCAATCGCCACCCGGGAACCTGTTGACTCGCCTGTCCGCTTCTCAAATACATAATTCACTGCCAGCATCCCTGACGCCCCTACCCATCCACCCGATCCCTCACTCTGGCAAGCATTATCCCGCAGACAGGGGAGGGCGAGGCCCCGCGGGAGCCCACGAGGGAAAAATTCGTTTGCCTCATGGTCTGCAATCCCCTAGAGGGGGGTGCCGACCGCCGGAACAGTAACCGGAGACCACCAAGGCCGGAACCCTTGATGGAATCCCGTGGCCCACATCCGCCACCCTGGATGACTCCACTCGAACGCAACCCGAATCATGTCAACGCCTTATCAACGTTCCCTTCTCATCCTCTGCTCCTGCTTGCTCTCCGCCTGCGTCTGGATGAAGCCGATTGACGAACGCGTTGGCGAAGCCCGGGACGAGGTGCGCGATGCCTACCAACGGGAAGTCATCGACCAGATCGGAGGCCAGGCCGGCGGTCACCTCAACACCACCTGGAGCCAGGCCAGCTCCCTCATGTTCCACCACAATCCGCACCTCATTCAGTCGGATTACCGCGTTCTCGAAACCTCCGAGCAAGGGAAACAAATCTGGAAAAACATGCTCCCTTCCGTCACGGCGAGCATCAACGACAGCTTCCTGCTCGGGGACTTCGACGAAGCTTTTTCCGACACCACCTTTCGCGTCAGCAGTTACGTCGCCCTCGGCAACCTCCTCCAGCTTCCGACCCGACTCTACAAGCAAAAACTGCTCTACCTCGGTGCCCAACTCCAGGCCGAGCAGACCATGCGACAGGAAACCATCACCCTCTACCGTCTCTTCCAGGAGCAACGCCTCCTCGACCTCGAAGAAAAAGCTCTCCATTACCAGGGGGAAATCCTCAAGGTCATCCAAAGCGCTGACGCTGTGGAACAAGCGACGATGCGCCTGCAGCTCCGCAACGACCTCGAAACCCACCGCCAGAACGTCCAGAAATGGCGCCAGAAAGTCGGCGACTTCTTCATGACTTCCTACAGCGAAGTCAAACTCAGAGCCTCCGACCTTCCCGAAATCCGCTATAACGCGAGTTCGCTCGATTTCACCGACACCAAGCGCTGGGCCCACCTCCAGATGAGCCTCCTCGCCCTTGAGGAAATCGCCCGCGACGGCCAGGTGCTCGACACCTACCTGCGCTATCTCCCCACCGCCAACCTCAGCGTGAGCGCCCCGCCGCTCTACAACAATACCGGCGGACAGTCCTTCGACGTCAACGCCATCCGCATCGGCCCCAGCCTCTACTGGAACCTCGACACCCGCGGTTCGATTTCCCAGCAAATCAACCGCCTCCGCCGCAACGAGCCCCTCCAGGAATGGCAAAAAGACAAACGCCGTCGCGACGAAATCACCAAGCTCCTCGAAGGGAAAAAAGCCCTGGCCGACGTCCAGGAAGAACTTGCCAAAGTCCGCACCGTCATGGAGCAATACAAGCTCATGGTCAAAGCCGGCCTCGTCAAAGACGCCCGCACCGCCGTCCAGAAAATGAAGTCCCTGCGCACCCTCGAAGTGCAGCTCATGGCGAAGGAAATCGACATTTGCACCTCCTTCTGGCTCATCGACGAAGCCCGCTGGTCCTCCTTCACCAAACAATGGCACCAGACGCGCCCAGTCCGCCTCCGCTTCCTCGAACAAAACAAACAATCCGGCTTCTTCGAATTCCTCAAAAAACGCTTCTAAAGCCCCTCCGCACCCCAACCACTCCGCATCATGACCGCGAAATTCCCGCTCCGTCCCATCCTCTGCTGCCTGCCGCTGCTTGCCCTCCCCGCCTGTGACGGCGACAAAGCCCCGACCGCCGAAGCCGCCCCCGAAGCGGAAAAAGAAATGGTCTGGTCCTGGGACAACTACCGCCGCTCGGACGAACTCGAACTGGGCACGATGCGCGCCGACATCCAGCCCAAGCAATCGCTCGAGATCAAAAGCGAAGGCACCGGCGTGGTCACCATCGAGGTCGAAAAACGCCTCACCACCGTCGCCAAAGGTCACATCTGGGCCCGCATGGACGTCCAGGAGCTCAGCGAGCAGGAACGTCGCCTCGAAATCCAGGAAGCCCAGGCCACCCTGGAGGCCCACCGCCAGGAATCCATAGACCTTCCCCAGAAAAAGCGCGAAGCCCGCGAGCAGCTCACCGAAGCCCGCCGCAAAGTCCGCGTTATGGAAATGATTCTCCGCTCCCCCGCCATGCAGGAAATGTCCGCCGAGCTCTTCGGGGGCGACATCGGAGACGTCAATGAAGACACCCTCGCCCGCGCCAAACAGGATCTCGACGTCATCGAGAAAAACATGGCCTGGCTTGATAAATTCGAGCCCAAACTCCGCGACGACCAGGAAGAGCTCAAGGAGATGGACCTCCAGAAATCCAAGCGCAGCCTCACCGAAGCGAAAGACCGGTCCGTTTACGAAATTCCCTTCGATGGTGAACTCCGTCTCGAGCTCGATTACGTCGACGGCCAGCAGGAATACACCGTGACCAGCCGGGACGTTCTCGCCACCCTGAACGACTACGCCGAAATCCACGCTTACCTCACCGTGGCCAACGCCAAGTGGATCAACCTCGACCCGAAAACCCTCTACCTCCGCCTCCTCGACCGCGACAACACCCTCATGCAGTTCACCGACGACCGCGTGGAGAAAGACGAACGCACCCGCAAGGAGGAGCGGAAATACATCTTCGCCGTCCCCCTCGAAAACAACGAAGGCCTCAAGCGCCTCACCGGCACCCAGATGCAATCCGAGCTCGTCGCCAAACTTCCCACCACCGCCTGGATCCTCCCGAAAGTCGATGTCTCGCTCTACGCCCTTGGAAAAACCGACACCCTCGACTGGGGCGAAATGGTCGACCAGCTCTGGCCCGGCGCCAAAGTCATCGCCGAAGGCATGAAATCCCTCGCCGTCGACTACATCCCCCAGGCCACTGAACGCTAAGCACCGCCCGCACCCCGACCCCGCACAGATGATCACCTGCGAAGACATCTCCTTCCGATACGGACGCAAAGGCGGCTGGATTCTCGAAGACTTCAACCACACCTTCGGCAAAGGCATCCACCTCATCAAAGGCTACTCCGGCTGCGGAAAATCCACTCTCCTGCGCGCGCTCGGCGGCTACCTCAAACCCCAACGCGGACGCATCACCATCGAGGGCTACGGCAAACCCTCGCGCGCCTACCAACGCCGCGATCTCGGCTTCGTCTTCCAGGGCCTGAACCTTCTCCCCCTCGCTTCCCTCCGCCGGAACCTCGCCCTCTCCGCCGCTCTCGCCGGCACCCGCAAGCGCGAGGTCAACGCCAAAACCCTCGAATACCTCGAACGTCTCGGCCTCGAAACCTTCATCAAGCGCCTGCCCGGTTCCATGTCCGGCGGCCAACAACAGCGCGCCACCATCGCCCGCGCCCTCGTCAAAGAACCCCGGGTGCTCCTCCTCGACGAACCCACCTCCGGCCTCGACGACCTCAACACCGAGGTCATCATGCGAGTCCTCAAAGACTTCATCGCCAAAGGAAACCGCGTCGCCATCATCTGCACCCACGACCAACGACTCGACAACATCGCTCATGATATCTTGGATTTTAATCGCTTCCTACCTGTGGAAAGACACCTGGCGTCGCTGGTTTGAGCAACCCGGCAGCATCCTCGCCCGCTCCGTCGTCACCATCATCATGGTGGCGCTAGCCGTGCTGCTTCTCGTCGGTTTCCAAATGCAGATCCAGAAACTGCGCTCCCAGATCGAGTCCTTCGGCCTCGACAACCTCCTTCTCGTCGAAACGATCTCTCCCAACGACGAAGCCGTCGCCCCCGAACACCGCTTTGGCGCCCTCGCCAAACACGGCCACCTCATCACCGTTAAAAAACTCCTCGTCAACGGCCAGTCTTCCGATGGCAACCGCGCCTCCGTCGTCTCCTACGGCGACCGAGACCTGCGCGGCCTCGCCCCTTACCTCCGTTACGGGCACGAAGTTTTCCTCCTCTCCAGCCGACTCAAAGCCGGCCTCGTCGTCGATTACGAAGTCGAAGGCAAATACTACCGGGGCGTCACCCTCGAGCCCGACCCCGACATGGCTCAGCTCATGCAGTCCGACACCCTCTTCATCCCCCGCAGCCAGGGCGAGGAATACGAAGAACGCGGCTACTCCATGATCTACTACCTCCAGCGCCACCCCTCCGCCCCCGACATTAAAAAAATCACCGACGCCGTCAACGCCGTCACCCGCCGCGATGGCTTCGGCCGCGTCGAGCTCCGCAGCGCCGTCATGCTGCGCGAAAAACTCAACCAACTCCAGTCCCAGCAAGCCAACCTCCGCTTCTGGATGGCCGCCCTCCTCGGTGCCGCCCTTTCCCTCATCTACGGCACCCTCTCCGTCCTCGAGTTCCGCCAATCGATGTACGTCTCCGCCCTCCTCCGCTCCTTCGGCGCCCCCCGTGCCCTCCTCGCCCTGCGCACCGTCGGAGAAAACCTCCTCATCGTCAATGCCGTCGCCCTCGGCGTGATCTGGCTCCTTTCCCAAAAACACAGCCTCATCTTCAAATCCCTCCGCCTCTCCTCCACCGACGACAATCTCGACCAACTCTACTGGGGCACGGAAACCTTCTGGATCCTCGCCTTTGCCAACCTCGGCGTCCTTCTCAGCTCCCTGCCCGTCCTCTTCGCCATGCGCAAACCCGTCGGCAAAGTCCTCAACTGAGTCCTCTCCCATGCGCCTGAAATCCTACCAAAGCAAGCCCCGCACCACGCCCGCCGGCCACGCCCTCGCCCTCTTCCACGGCACCCTCCTCCTCGCCGCCCTCCTCCTCCTCAGCACCGCCCTCGCCTGCCTGCCGCCCGTCTGGGACCTTCTCTACCGCCTCAGCC
>JBNNED010000434.1:0-9795 GCA_050285825.1 Verrucomicrobiales bacterium
CGGGAAGCTTATCGGGGGGCTTGGCGCGGGTGGCGGGAAGCGACGGAAGCGCTGGAAGAGGCGCGGCGGGCGCGTGAGATCGGCGAGCAGGAGAAGGATTTGTTGAAATTCCAGGTCGAGGAGATCGAAGGCGCGGGGATCGTGCCGGGGGAGGAGTCTGAGTTGGAGGAACTTTATCGGCGGAGCTCGAATGCGGCGCGCTTGCGGGAACTCGCGGGTGGAGCTTTGCGGGTGCTCGGGGGGAGTTTGGGGGAGGAAGTGGACGAGCTGCAGCGCGGGGTGCGGGAGTTGGCGCGCATTGATCCGAGCTTGGAGAATTTTCTGGAAAGTCTCGACACCGTGCGGGTCGAGCTCGATGAGCTGGAAGGCAGTTTGCGGGATTATGTCGAGGAGGTGGAAGTCGATCCGGAGGAAGCGCAGCGCGTGGAAGAGCGGTTCAATCTGCTGGAATCGCTGAAGCGGAAGTATGGCCCGGGACTGGAAGATGTCGTCGAGCGCGGGCGGGAAGCGGCGGCGCGACTGGCGGCGAGCGAGAACCGGGCGGGGCATTTGGCGAAGCTGGAGGAGGCGGTGGCGGCGGCCCTGGAGCAGGTCCAACGGGCGGGTCGCAAGCTCTCACGCAAGCGCAGGAAGGCGGCGGGCGAGCTGGCGGCGGAAATCCGCGGGCATTTGGTCGATTTGGGCTTCAAACAAAGCGAGTTCGAGGTGGGCTTGGAGGCCGCTGGGCAGCCGGGAGCGTTGGGCTTGGAGGAGATTGATTTTCTCTTCGGGCCGAATCCGGGCGAGCCGCTGAAGCCGATGAAGCAGATCGCGTCGAGCGGGGAGATTTCGCGCGTGATGTTGGCGATTAAAAACGCGCTGGCGGATCAGGACGCGACGCCCCTGATGGTTTTTGACGAGATTGATGCCAATGTCGGCGGGGAAATCGCGCGCGCGGTGGGGCGGAAAATGGCGGCTCTGGGAGAGCGGCACCAAGTGGTCTCGATCACGCACTTCCCGCAGGTCGCAGCGGTGGCACGACGGCATTTCGTGGTCGAGAAATCAGTGAGCGGCGGACGGACTTTGTCGCGACTGACCGCCGTCGAAGGCGAGGCGCGGGTGGCCGAGCTGGTGCGGATGCTGGGGGGCGGTGGCGAGCAGGCGGAAGCGATGGCACGCGCGCTTTTGGCGGAGTGAGCCGTTGCGCGAGCTTTTTTTCGTGACAGCTCCGGGGGGCGGGATAAGCTGCCCTTTACTATGAGAAATCGCTTGAGTGTTTTATGGGTGCCGGGCTTGCTTTTAGCGGGATCCGCGATGTCTTCGGCTGCGGTTTGGGCCGGTGGGATGACGTATACGACTGATTTTGAGGGAGGTTTGGGGGCTGAGTGGGAAGGCGCGGGAGGGAGCTCGTGGAACACAGGCACGGTTCATTCAGGCGGGGTTGTGCAGGTGACGGATGATGGTAATGGGTCGACGCAGGTGCGAAACGGGCCGGCTCCGGCTGGTGTGACTTATCCACTGCCGGCGATTGAAACTCCGGATTCCTATAATAATTTGAATAGCGGTTTTGCCGGGAGTTGGTTGGTTTCTCAAGCTTCTGCCACGCGCGATGGCACGGTGAGTTTGGTATTCACCGGCTTGCCCAGCCACACTAGTATCAATCTGGGCTTTCTGCTCGCTGCTTTTGATAGCATTGACGGGGATGACCTCATTCCAGGAACGTCGCAGAACTTTCAGGTCAAAGTTGATGGTGTCACGGTGTTCGAGGACAATTTCGGAAGCAGTGGGGTGAATGGTCCAGCGGATGCTCTTTTGTTTGCAGATCGAAATTTGAACGGGAGCTATGGCGAGCAGTGGAACAACGATGCGGTGGATGCCGATGACCGCTTTATGCTCTCATGGCGCGGAGATTCGGGCTATGACATGGCACTGCTGGATGCGTTACAGGGCATTGCGCACACGGGTGACACCTTGACCATCGAGTTTGTTCATGGATTGTCTTCCGGTTCTAGCGATGAGGGTTTCGCGATCGACCGCTTCAATTTGGAGCTCGTTCCTGAGCCGAGTGCGGCGGTTTTATCCCTGCTGGGCTTAGGGCTGGCGGGGCGTCGCCGCCGCTAAGAGCAAAAAGCTGCTGCGTGAGACGGCGGACTTCCGTTCTCCAGGCAAGGGGCTAGGTCGATTCAGCCAAGGGAGGTCGTGCCCTCTGGCTGTGAATCTTCAGCGACGGCGTTTGAGGAGGCTGAAGCTCAGGGCGAGGCCGAAGAGAGCGGTGCCACTGGGCTCGGGAATGGTTTCTCCATTGACGATGATTGAATCGACACGGTGATAGCGAGTGCCTGCAGTCGAGTTGTCGGTGAAGTAGAGGCGGAATTCGAGAGTCGTGCCTTCGGCGTAAGCCCCTGGATTGGTGCCGGTGGTTCCTGCTGGTAGGGTGAAGTCGAGGTTGAAGTCCGCGGTGGTGGAGCCGTTAGTGTAGTTGTTTCCGTCCACCATGGCACCGCCGAGATAGGTGTGGGTGGCAAAGCCGTCCGTGCTGACAAAGGCATCAAAATAGGCTTGGAGGCCGGGGGCGAGTACCGGGTCGTCGAAGGTGTTTTGGAAGCTGTAGGCGAGAGTCAGGTTGTCGAGGGTGATTTCCTGGCCGGGGGCAGCGGTGAGGGTGAAAGAGTGGTGGGCTCTATTGCTGAGTGGAGTGGTGGTTTGGCCACTAGAGTTGGTGGAATCGGAGCTGATGCGGACACGCTCGCCATTGATGTCTTGGGTTCCCGAGCTGTAGAGGGTGTAGTCTGAGCTCGTGCTGGTGAGGTGGGTGTCGGAGCTGGCAAAAGAGTTGCCGGCGAAGGTGTAGTGCGAGAGGACGCTGGCGTGCAGGGGGGCGGTGAGTGCGAGGGAAGGGATGAGAATTTTTTTCATGCGGCTACACAGGGATATCCTGTGGCATGGCGCAGTGTAAATGAGATAATGCGGCGGGAATGTAAAAATGGAGTCAGGGGCAAGGCCGCTTTGCCGGTGCTCTTAGCGGCGGCGTTTGAGGAGGCCGAGGCTTAGGGCGAGGCCGAAGAGGGTGGTGCCGCTGGGCTCGGGGACGCCGACGATGGTCAGATTATCCAGAGAGAACTCCCGGTATTCGTCTTGTTCGACGTGAGATCCGAAGAGGAGGTGCTGGTGGGCTTCCGGCGTGGTGTTCCGGAAGGTGAAGGCCGTGGGCGTGGTGTAGCTATCCGAGGTGTCGAGGTTGGTGATGGTGGCGGTGTAGCTCGTGCTCGCGGGATCGACATTGACCTCGAAGTGGTAAACATCGCCAAGATTGAAAGAGAGGCCGGTGTTGGTGGTGTAAGCGCTATCGAAGTTCGGGCCATCCGTGCCGCTGGTATTATTGTAGACATACCAATTTCCCCCGTTTCGGTCGCCAACCGCGCCGATGAGCCAAGATGCGCTAGCGTCCGAGCCATTGTTACCTCCGGTGTTCGCGCCGAAGTGGATGCGGTCGTTGAATTTGTCGAAACCGACGTTCCCTCCGTATGTTCCGGGGTCGTTGACCGAGCTGAAGTTATCGATGCGGAAATCCCAGGAAATGGTGTAGGGTCGGGTGGTGTCGATGACGCTGCTGTCGAGCTGGCGGGTCATTGAGCGGTTGCCGGCTCCGGCTGCCGGCGATTGGCTGGTGACTTGAGAGATGTAGTTGCCGCCGCCATTGAGAGGATCGGTGTTTTCGATGGTGGACGAGCCGTTGTTTGAAATCGTGGGAGATTGCCAGCCTTGGGTCCAGCCGTAGTCAGAGCCCGAACCGGGATAGGCATCGAAGTCGTCGGTGACGGTGTTCGCAGCGGGAAGGAGGGATGGAACGAGTGCCAGGGGGATGAGCGGGCGAAGGGGTTGGAGCTTGGAGAATGTCATGGCTGTGTGCTTTTTTGGTGATTATTGGGTTATTTTTAAATAATGACTTCACGATGTAAAAGGAAAAATTGAAATCCCGGCGAGCTTGCTGCCCCGGGCCGCGTTTGTTTGGCTTGATCTGGCTTTCAAGCGAAGAGGCTTTTTGCTATGGAAGGCGGCAGAGACGATGTCGGAGAATTTTTATCAGGAGACGAGTGGGGCGCCGAAGTCGGAGTTTGATTTGTCCTTGCGACCACCGGATTTCGGGGAGTTTCACGGGCAGGAGAAGGTGAAGGAGCGCTTGATGCTCATGGTCGAGGCGGCGCGGCGTCGGGACGATGTGCTGGAGCACGTGCTGCTTTCGGGGCCGCCGGGGCTGGGCAAGACGACGCTGGCGAACATTGTGGCGAGCGCGGTGGGGACGAATTTGCACACGACTTCGGGGCCGCAGATCGAGAAAGCGGGGGATTTGGCGGGGATTCTGACGAATTTGCAGAAGGGCGATCTCCTTTTTATCGATGAAATCCACCGTCTCCATCCCGCCATCGAAGAGTATTTGTATCCGGCCATGGAAGATTACCGCTTGGATATCATCATCGATTCCGGCCCCTCGGCGCGCTCGATTCAGTTGAATTTGCCGAAGTTTACCTTGGTCGGGGCGACGACGCGGGCGGGCATGCTGACTTCGCCGCTGCGTTCGCGCTTCGGACTCGTGAACCGCTTGGATTACTATGCCGCCGAGGAGTTGGCGGTCATCATCAGTCGCTCCGCAGAGCTGCTGAAAGTGCCGGTCGACCGGGGCGGGGCACTGGGGATCGCGAGGCGCTCGCGGGGCACGCCGCGCATTGCCAATAACCTGCTGCGTTGGGTGCGCGACTACGCGCAGGTGAAGTCGGACGGAGCGATCACGGCGGAGGTGGCGGACGCGGCTCTGACCATGATCGAGATCGATGACGATGGCTTGGACGAGATGGATAAGCGGATTCTCGAGGCCGCGATTTATAAATTCGGCGGTGGCCCCGTCGGGCTCAGCTCGCTGGCGGTGGCGATTGGCGAGGACGCCTCGACGCTGGAGGAAGTCCACGAGCCTTTCCTCATCATGCAGGGCTTTTTGAAACGGACGCCCCGGGGTCGGGTGGCCCTGCCGGCGGCTTATACCAAGATCGGAGCGCCCTTGCCTAGTGAGGGCGGGCAGGGGACTTTGTTGTGATGAAGAGTGGACTGGAGCAGGCTCTGGAGTTTGTCTTTGAGTGTGAGAAACTCAAGGGCGTGCTGCGGCAGAGTCGGCCGAACGGCCTGGATCGCGCGGAGAACGCGGCGGAGCATAGTTGGAGTGTGATCGTGATGGCGATGTCGCTCCTGCCAGAGCTCGCGCCGGAGCTGGAGGAAGTGCGCGTCTTGCGGATGCTGGCGCTGCACGATGTTGTGGAGATCGATGCGGGCGATACCTTTCTTTACGGAGACACCAGCGGGCAGGCCGGGGCGGAAAAGCAGGCCGCGGAACGGATTTTCGGGCTCTTGCCGGAGGCGCGGGCGCGGGAATTCCGCGCTGTGTGGGAGGAATTCGAGGCCATGGAGTCGGCGGAGGCGAAGTTCGCGCGGGCCATCGATCGGGCCGCTCCCATTTTACAAAATTTCCGCAACGAAGGGGCGAGCTGGCGGGCCAATGGGGTGCGCGCCGATCAGGTGCTGGCGAAAAGCCGCTTCATCGCGGACTGTTGCCCGCCCTTGTGGGAGGAAGTGCGCTCCCGCGTGGAGGAGGCGCGGGAGCGCGGATGGCTAGGATGAACGACGCCGTGAAATCAGAGCAGCGGTGCCGGTGAGGAGGGAAAGAAGGGTGAGGGAGGGCTCGGGAATGGCTTGCAGGTTGGCGTTGCCGCCGGAAGCCGCTTGCATCTCGGCCCAGCCATCGCTGATGACGTGATTGAGGACCCAAGGCGGATTGGTGTCGAGGCTGGCGGTGGCGATGAGGGAGCCGCCACCGAGGGCGAATTTGAAGGCCGCGACTGTCTCGTTGTCGCCGTCATTATCCATGTCGAGAAGGGCGAAATTGATATTCTGGTAACCGCTTTGCCAGTCCCCGAGGGTCAGGGTCGCTCCCTGCGCGTAGGCCCCTCCGATGACGAACTCGCCAAATGTCGAAGAGCCGTTGATGTTGAAATCGCCGCCCTGCGTGAAGTAGGTGAGGGAGAGGTCACTGGAATCCAAATAGTGAGCGATGCCGTAGGGGTGCCCGTCGAGGCGCACGCTGTGTTGTTGTTGGATGCTGTTGTAGGAAAAGGTGATCGGGGTGCTGCTGATGTCCGAAGAGCCGGGGCGGCCATCGTAGAAAGTCACGGTGGCTTGGGCCTGAGGGCAGACTAGGAGACCGAGTAGAGGGAGCAGAGTGTGGATTCTCATAACTGATTGGCTCTGAGTCTAAGCTGAGTCATCAGTCTGGCAATCCGCCTAAACAGTAGTGTCCTCATGAACGTCTCCCGGAGGGGGCGGAGCGGTCACTGCATTTTTTTAAGGGCGTGCATGTCGAGCTTGCGAGCGAGCGAGAGGATGTCGCGTTCGGAGCAATCGTTATCGCCGGTGAGCTCGATGAGAATGCGTTTGTCGATGACGATGGAAAGCTTGTTTCCTTCGACGACACCGGTTTCTCCAAAGATGGTCTTGGTTTTGCGGCCTCCGAGGGCGAGGAGGTCTTCGTTGCCCATGAGGGCGATCCATTGTTCGGCGAGGGGGGAGTCTTTGAGGAGCTTGATCGTGATTTCCTTTTCTTCCAGGCGGTAGGAACGGGTCACGGAGAGACCGCCGCCGAGGACGGAGAGATCTTCGCGTTTGAAGTCGCCTCCTTTCCAATCTTCGATCTCCGGAGGGAGGATGGCTTCCGCGCGTTCGGCGTTTTTGGCTTCGAGCAGCGTGATCGTCTCGCGCAGGGTGGCGATGCACTGGCTGTATTCTTCGTCCTGGTTGCTTTTGAAGGCTTCCCGTAGTTTTTCTTCGACGGGATCAGGCTTTTCTTGCTGGGCGTGGAGGCTGGTGAGGGCCAGTATGAGGAGAAGGAGAGTGGATTTCATGATGAAATTGCATTGTAATGACATTGTGATGAGAGTCAATGAAAAAGTTGGAAAAAAAGGGGGAAACTTTTTGTTCGTTTCCGGTTTTTATCAGGGTAGATTTCTGAGGAATTATGAAAGTGACGATGAGACGTGATGTGAAGGGAAGCGGGCTGGCCCGTGGTTTCAGTTTGTTCGAGATGGTGATCGTGATGGGGATTATCGGGGTGATTTTGGGCTCGGCGATTTACATGATGGGAGGCATCGGGGATTCGGCGAAAATCCAGACGGCGCGTCGGGATTTCCAAGCGATTCAAGCGGGTTTGGATACTTATAAGATGAATGGCCGGAAGGGTTATCCGACGACACAGCAGGGCTTGGAGGCGCTGGTGAGCAAGCCGGGAGATTCGCCAATTCCGCGCGACTGGTCGCAGACTTATAAAGAGGTGCCGCTGGATCCCTGGCAGGTGCCTTATGATTACAAGCTGGAGAATGGGAAGCCGGTCATTATTTCGGCCGGACCGGACGGTCAGATGGGCACGGATGACGATCTGAGCAGTGCGGACGAGTGAGTTTGAAGTGAGCCAAGGGCTTTGAGACGAGGTGTCCAGCGGGCGAGGTGGCGGAGGGCTTTCAGCTTGCTGGAAATCATCATCGTGTTGTCGGTGGCGGTGGTGATCGCGGGTTCGGCGGTCTTGTTGATGGGCGGGCCGGAGGCGGAGGAGGCTTTGCGCAACGAGCACGCGAAGGTGGGGGATTTCGCACGGCAGGCGCGCTCGCTGGCGGTGGCTCATCAGGTGCCTTTTGTGGTGACTTTGCGGCGGGGAGAGGTGACTTTGGCTCCCTTGAATTGGTCGGAAGGCGACGAAGCGGAAGGGCTGCGGGGGGAGAGCTGGCCGCGGGTGAACGGCTTTTCCGGGGAGTTCGCGCTGGAGGTGACGCGCTGGGGCGCGCTGGAGGCGAGTTTGCTGGAGGGCGACCGGCAGGAGCGGTGGATTTTCGAGCCGAATGGCTTGTGCGAGCCGGTGCGGGTGCGTTTTTTTAAGAATGGCGGAGCGGTCTCGCTGACGCGGGTTTTTCATCCGCTGACGGGGCTGGCGGAGGATGTGGAGAAAACGATCACAGTGGAGGAATCATGAGAGGGGAACGGCGAAGAGAGCGGGGACGCGGGGGCTTTTTGTTGATGGAGGCGGTGATGGCGCTGCTGATTTTCTCGATCATGGCGGTGAGTTTTACGACGGCGTTGAAGTTGATCCGGCAGAATTCCATGGCGGTGGAACAGCGGATGAAGGTGACGCAGATTCTCGACAGCGCGCTGACGGAGATGATGAGTTTGCCGACGTTGGAGGAGGGTGAGATCGTGCGCGAGCTGGAGGAGAAGGAGATGGTGCTGGTGACTCTGGTGGAGCCGCTGGAGCTGGAAAATTACAATGGGGAGGTGCTGGAGGAGATGTATCGGGTGCGGGTCACGGCGGAGTGGTATGAGGATAACGAAATCAAACGTCAGTCGGCGGAGGCCTGGCGCAACCTCCGTCTATATCAGCCATGAGAACGGGACGAGTCAGCAGCGGGCGGGGCTTTACCTTGCTGGAATTGGTCCTGGCCATCGGGATCATCGGCTTGCTCATGGGGGCGATTTTCAAGCTGGCGAGCGGGACGATTCAGGCGACGGATGCGGTGGTGGATCGGCAAAACGAGGAGATCACGCTGGATGCCTTCTGCACTTTGTTGAAGCGGCATTTCGAGAGTTTGCCGGGCAATGCCGTGATGGAGCTGGTGGCGGATGAGGCACTGACGGGGCTTTATACAAGCGAGATGACTTTCCAGAACACGCCCACGGCTTTCAACTGGGGCGGCATCGCGGTCTCGGCGCAGGCGACGCGCATCGCGGTCGAGCAGGAGGATGGTGGGCTTTTCCGGGTGGTTTTGCATTATTATGAAGAGCGGATTTTGGATGATGAAGAGGGATTCGCGGAGGATGAGGTCGAGCCGGTGGCTTCGATCACCCTGATTTCGGGGCTGGGCTATGTCGATTGGCAGGTGCTGGACGGGCGGACGATGGAGTGGGGTTATGAATGGGATTTGGCGGGGCGCCTGCCGTTGCAGGTGGAGCTGCGCATGGCGATGGGTTTCAGCGGCGAGGAAATTCGGCGCATTTTCTGGCTCCCGCCCAAGCAGAGTCCGGTGGCGCGGATGAGGCAGGTGGAGACTTCGGCGCGGCAGCGGATGGAGGATAGCGGGGTGGAGGCTCCGGAGGCGGATGAACCGGTGGAGCCGGGAACGCCCGGAGGTGCTGGTGCGGGCGGACGCGGAGGGAACCGGGGAGGAGGGGGAAGATGAGAGGCTTTTTGCAGAAGGGCATGGCGCATGGGAAGCGTCGCTTCGGGATTCGGCGAGGCTCGGCCTTGTTGGCGGTTTTTTGGGTGATGGCCATTTTGGGGCTGGCGATTGTCGCTTCCCTGCGGGTGGTGGGTTATCAGGTGGAGGTGGTGGATGCGCAGACGGCGGGGGTGGAGGCGCGGCAGTATGCGGAGATGGGGGTGGCGGTGGCGACGAATGCGAAGGTGGCGGTCTTTGATCCCATTCTGGGCATGGATTTCGAGAACGACAGCGGGTATCGCGTCGAGATCACTTCGGAAGCGGCGCGTTTTAACATCAATTACATTCTCTATCAGGACGACCGCCGCCTGCTGCGCTACATTTTCACGGAATGGGGTCTGGCTTTCGATGAGGCGCAGGTCGTGGCCGACTCGCTCGCGGATTGGGTCGATCAGAGCCCGGGGGCAAATTTGAACGGGGCGGAGGTGGAGTGGTATGAAGAACAGGGGCTCATGAACCGGCCCTACGACCGGGCCTTTCATCATTTGGACGAGATGCGCCTGGTGCGGGGGAT
>JBNNED010000435.1:0-2610 GCA_050285825.1 Verrucomicrobiales bacterium
AGCCTTTCATCGCCAACATCTGGGAAACGGTGATGAATTTGTAACCTTTGCGCAGGAGTCCGTCGAGGGTGGCGGGCATGGCGTCGATGGTGCTGGAGTGGAGGTCGTGCGCGAGGATGATGGCCCCGTTGTTCGTTCCACTGAGAATACGGGAGGTGACCACGCTGGCTCCGGGGCGGCGCCAGTCCTGGGGGTCGACCGACCAGAGGATGGTGGGGGTGCCGAATTGCTGGTAGACGTAGGCGCGTTGGCTTTGGTTGAGCGCTCCGTAGGGGGGGCGCATAGTGCGGGGGCGCACGCCACAGGCGCGGGCGATGGCGTCGTTGGTGCGCTGGAGTTCGCGGGAGACTTCGGAATTGCCCAAGGTCGTGAGTTTCCGGTGGGTGTAGGTGTGGTTGCCGATTTCATGGCCCTCGGCCACGGTGCGTCGGACGATGTGCGGGTAGCGGTCGACACTGCCGCCGATGACGTAGAAGGTGGCTTTGATATTGCGCTGGCGCAGCATGTCGAGCAGGCGCGGGGTGTTCTGCGGATGGGGGCCGTCGTCGAAGGTCATGGCCACGAAGGGCTGGCTGGAGGGGCCGCGGGAGTGGGAAATTTCGATATTACCGAACTGGCTGGGGAGGTTGATGTTCGGGTTGCGCACGGCCGGGTTGGTGTAGGCGGGCGGGCGGTATTGGGGGTTGGGAGGGGCGCTGGGGGTGGGGGTGCTTTGATCGTTGGGGGAGCACGCCTTGAGGCCGAGGACAGCCGCGGGAGAGTATTTTAAAAGATGACGACGGTTCATGAGGTGGCTCGGAAGATAAGGGGCGGATTGCGGGCTGTCACGTATTAAATCGGGGACTTGTTAAGATGGCTTAATCACTTCGAGGTGAATTTTTCCGAAAAGAATGGGGATTTTTTCTTGCCAAAGGAGAGAGATGGGCATAGCTTGCACGCCCTTTCCTCAAACCCTTTTCAAAATCATGTCCAAACACAGCAGTCTCAAACGCAAAGGTGGTGCCACTGGCAAACGTTCCGTGATGAAACGTTTCGAGCGGATCAAAGTTCTCCGTGAGCGCGGAAAATGGCAAGAAGGCACCAGCCCGATCGGCCTGCCCAAAACCAAAGGCGAAGCCTGAGCAAAGGCATCCACAGCAAGGAGGGCGGGGCTGTCAGGCTCCGCTTTTTTTGTGATGGATGGCAGCTGTGAAAGATCAATGGCATGAGCGAGAACGGTGTGAGATTGAATAAGTTCCTGGCTTCTTGTGGAGCCGGATCCCGCCGCGCTTGTGATGCTCTGATCCAGGCGGGGGAGGTCGTCGTCAATGGGCGGGTTTGTGACAACCCGGCCTACCGCGTGCAGCCGGGAGATTTTGTCAAGATGGGCAATCGCGTCTTCGAGCCCCTGGAGACGCTGACTCTCGCTTTTCATAAACCGGCAGGCTTGGTCTGCTCGCGCCAGGATGAAGAAGGGAAAAAGACGATTTATGACGTCCTCCCGCCGAAATACCGTCACCTCGCCCACGTCGGTCGCCTCGACAAGGACTCTGAAGGACTGCTCATTCTGACCAATGACGGGAAGCTGGCGCAGACGCTGACGCATCCAGGGCATCGGACGACGAAGATGTATCATGTCACTCTCGATCAGGCCTTTGATAATGAGATCATTGACAAACTGGTCAAGGGCGTGCGCACGCCCGAAGGAGTGGCCAAAGCGGTTTCCGTGAAGCGGCTCTCGTCGCGTCGCCTCGAAATGGTTCTCGACACCGGCCTCAAACGCCAGATCCGCCTCATGCTGCAGGTCATGGGCTACCGGGTCAAACGCCTCGTCCGCCACCGCATCGGCGGGCTCTATCTCGCAGACCTGAAACTGGCGAAGTGGCGCACCCTCGACGCGGAAGATCTCGCCAAGCTGCTGGATGAAGAAAGCGGCCGTGAGACTCCCGGTTCCCCACGCTGAAGCGGGGCGCGAGCGGGAGGGAGGCTGATGTCTATTCAGTCTCCGGCGGGTTTGTCCGTTTTGGCGGAGAAGGGGCTGTGCGGGAGGTGCAGCTCGCTGAATTTGGGTGGGTTTTCGGGTGAGAAATCGCCGAGATCTTCGCGGACGCGCGCGGCGAGTTCCGGAATGTTCTTTTTGATCCCTTCCAGGACGCAGCGGGCGAGGAGATAGGCGCCTTCATTGTTATGGTGGGTGTTATCCTTGAGTTCATCGAGCCGACCCGGAAAAGTGCCGGCGGGGTAGAAGGCGAAGGCTCCTTTCGAGTCGGACTCGCCGAGCGCTCCGTAGAGTTGGAGGCTCATGGCGTGGAGGTCGATGAGGGCTGTTTTTTGCTCCCGGGCGGTCTGGCGCACCGCTTCGGCGAAGTCGCTGAGCGTTTCCCGGGGCTGGCCGCCACTCCAGCGCCGGCGTTCCATCGGCGTGACGAGAACCGGAATGCCGCCTTTCTCGCGCGTGGCCGCGACGAATTTTTCCAGCGAGGCTTTGTAAGTGGTGAAGGGACCCGCGCCTTCTCGCTTGTCCTTTTGGTCGTTATGCCCGAACTGAATGAAGAGGTAATCACCTTTTTTCATCATGCTCAGGATTTTTTCGAGCCGCTTCTGGTAGTCGAAAGAGCGCAGGGTGAGGCC
>JBNNED010000436.1:0-2859 GCA_050285825.1 Verrucomicrobiales bacterium
GGAGGTTCTCAACCTCACCGATAGCACGACAGTTCTGAGCGAGACGGGCTTGAGCCATTTCCAGGGCGGAGGTGCCGGGAGCAGCATCACGCAAGTGCGCCTGGAACGTGGGCGGTCGAATGCGGATTGGATTGCCGATAACGTCATTGCAGAAGCCACTCCTGAGCCATCGGCGGCTCTGTTGGCGGGTTTTGCGCTTTTCCCGATGCTTAGCCGTCGGCGGAAGGGTTAAATCCGTTTGCGTTGGTAGCTGCCTTCGCTGCGCTCGATGAGTTCCATGAGCAGCTTGGGTGGTCGTTTTGCGAGGGTGTGGACGTGGAGTTTGACTTTTTTGGCGAGTAGAAGTTGGCCGAATTCCGTGATGACGGAGTCCTGGTCATCGTCGTCAAAATCACAGAACCAGTAGATGGCGTCCGCGTGCATGAGATTGATCATGGCGGTCAAGGCACTGGGGGTGGAGCGAGTCCAGCCGATGAATTGGGCGTGCGGATTTTGTTCGGCACGAGGGACTTGAGGGAGAAAACGGTCTGCCGTGAAGGGATTGACACCACGAGCGGGTGCGGCGAAAAACCAGGGGGCGTCGGCCGGGCGATCGAGGTGACAACCGCTGGTTTCTACGATGTAGGCGTGGGTGAAGTCTTTGGCGATTTCCTCCCGGAGTTTCGGCAGATAGGGAGCCATGCTGCGGCTGTTATCGAGAACAACGCAGAGGCGGCCGGCGGTGATTTCGGCGTCGAAAATACGACCGTTTTTGACGGTAATTTGGTCGTGAGGCGGCTGCCA
Source organism: Verrucomicrobiales bacterium (assembly GCA_050285825.1). Taxonomy (GTDB): domain Bacteria; phylum Verrucomicrobiota; class Verrucomicrobiia; order Verrucomicrobiales; family Akkermansiaceae; genus SW10. The sequence goes on from JBNNED010000436.1 coordinate 784, forward strand.
GGCGGCGGCGGCTTTTTCTTCGGCTTTGGCGAGTTCGCTGCGGATATTTTCGAGTTCATCGAGAGCCTGGGTGGTATGCTCCAGGGTGTCTTTGTCCGAGAGACGACCTTGGAGATAGCGTTCGAAGAGGCGCTTTTTTTTCCGGTCGGCGTTGTCGAGATTGAGGTAATCGTATGTGATGAGGTGGGGTTCACCGGTTTCTTCTTCGATGCGAGCGGCTCGTTCGGCGAAGTTGGTTTGCAGCCAGGTGATGAGTTTGCTGGTGTACTCGGCCATGCTCTCGTCATCCCATCGACCATAGCTTTCACGGGCGAGAAGGGGGGAGCTGAGAGCCGTGGCGGTCAGGAGTTGTAGGGTTTGACGGCGATTCATGCGATGTAGTTTGACTCGTGGTTTGATGTTGGGTCAAGTCTGGTAAAGTAGCGATTGTGGTGGAGGAGGGGTTTTGTTACGGAGTTGTGATGATGATGCGCTTCTTGTGTGGTGTTTTTTTGATGATGGTGTCGGTGGCTGCGGGTGAGCGACCGAATGTGCTGTTGATTTTATCAGATGATCAGGCCTGGGGGGATTATGGCTTTATGGGGCATGAGGCGGTGGAGACGCCGGCCTTGGACAAGTTGGCGGGCGAGTCGCTGACTTACACGCGAGGCTATGTGAGCTCGCCTCTGTGCCGACCGTCGCTCGCCTCGATTTTTCTGGGATTGCCGACGCACGAGCATGGCATCACGGGCAACGACTTTGCGCTGCCGGGCGGTCGCAAGGTGCCGAACAATGGTCGGGCGACGCCGGAGTTTGCGCCGTGGCATGAGTCGCTTTACGCGCGTTTCGGGCAAAACGAGGGTCTGGCGCACTTGCTGGGCGAAGCCGGTTATTTGAGCTTGCAGACGGGAAAATGGTGGGAGGCGGAGCCGTCGCGTTTCGGCTTCACCCATGCCATGACGCACGGGGATCCCCGCCGGGGCGGGCGACACGGCGATGAGGGCTTGAAGGTCTCGCGGGAGGGAATCGCACCGGTGCGGGCTTTTCTGGACGAGGCGGCGAAGGCGAAGAAGCCCTTTTTCATCTGGCACGCGCCCTTTTTGCCGCACACGCCGCATAACCCGCCGGCGGACTTGTTTGCGAAGTACCGGCAGCGGACGGAGTCAGATCATGTGGCGCGCTATTGGGCGATGTGCGAGTGGTTTGACCAGACCTGCGGGGAGCTTCTCGGGGAGCTCGACAAGCGCGGGCTGCGCGAAAACACGGTGGTGATTTACGTGTGTGACAATGGCTGGATCCAGCGGGAGGACGCGCGCTCCTACGACAAGCGATCGAAGCGCAGCCCTTACGAGGGCGGAATCCGCACGCCGATCATGCTGCGTTGGCCGGGAGGTGGCGTGGCGGCGGTGAAGGATGAGGAAACGCTGGTCTCGAGCACGGACATCGCGCCGACGATTTTGCGGGCTTGTGGCCTGGAGGTGCCGGGGCGGATGAAGGGGATCGACCTGCGGGAGCGGGAGCGGCTGGCGGAACGCGGACGGATTTTCGGGACGGCTTTTGATCACGACATCGCGGGGCCGGAGCGGACGTTGGAGAATTTACACGCGCGCTACGTCGTGCAGGGAAATTGGAAATTGATCGACTGGGCGGAGGGCCAGGCGGAGCTCTATCATCTCGGGAAAGATCCGGGGGAAAGGGAAAATCTCGCGGAACTGCACCGGACGAAAGTGACGGAGCTGCGCGCGCTGCTCGATGCCTGGTGGCGGCCGGAGTGACTTGGAGTTGTTCTTTGCTCTTTTTTGGCTCAGGCTGCGGCCATGGCGATGATTGGTGAGCGGGTGTCTTTGAAAATCAGGCGGGAGCAGCCCGTGGGCTTGTTTTTGGAGGCGGGCGAGCCGCTGGGCGAAGTGCTCTTGCCGCGCGGCGAGATGCCGGAGAAGTGGGAAATCGGCGGAGAGGTCGAGGTTTTTTTGCACACCGACTCGGAAGATCGGCCGGTGGCGACGATGCGGGTGCCCAAGGCCGTGCCGGGCGAGTTCGCTTTTTTAGAGGTCGTGGAGCGGACGCCGGTGGGGGCTTTTTTGGATTGGGGACTGC
>JBNNED010000437.1:0-5900 GCA_050285825.1 Verrucomicrobiales bacterium
TGAGGACCTGGCCGCTGGCGGCGTGAAATTTCGGCCAGAGGTCGCCGGGCGCGACTTCGTAGCCGTCCTTTTTTTCCACGCGGGCGAGGCTGGGCAGGGGGGCGGGCCTGGACCAGTCCGAGCCGTCGAAGTAGCTGATGTCGATGTCGTGAAAGTTATGGCTGCCGCCGCCGCTGAGGTAGCGGGACATGGTGGTGAGGGCGTAAGGCTGGTCGCCGGGAATGTAAGCGCTGCGGGCTTGGAAGTAGTGGTAGTCGGCGGGGCTCTCGAGGATGGTGCGGGTTTCAATCCGGAGTTCGGCGCGGAGGAGGAGTGGGGCGGCGAGAAGGAGAAAAAGGGCTTTCATGTCTGGTCGGGTCTTGGAATTTTGGGGTCAAGGTTGGGGGGCGAGGTCGCTCACGGCGTGGTAGCGGGGTTGCGTGTGTTCGGGGGATTGGTAGATGAAGATGAGGTGGCGCAGGCGCTCGCTGACCGGCCAGCGGGAGTTGCTGAAGAGGACGGGACGGCCGTTTTTTTCGCTGTAGAATCGGGTCTGGATGAAGGGGGCGTCCGGGTTTTTTCGGAGCTGGATGAGCTTGTTTTCACCGGGGGCGAGGGCGTCCCGGACGGAGCCGAGCTCGAGACCGATACGCCGCTGAGTGAGGTTGAAAAAGCGGACGCTGGCGGGTCGGAAGGCGGGATCGTCGCTGCGGATGGTCTCGACGTGGTAGCCGTTCTGACGCGGGAAAAGGAGGAGGATGAAGTGCTTGCCAGCCTCGGGAAGCTCCACTTCGGCGAGGGGGGTAAATTGCGCGCTTTCGAGCCGGCCAAGGACGAAGCGGCGGGCGGGGAGGGCCTGGGCGTCGCCGATCTGCTGGGTGGCGATTTTGAGTTCGCCGAGGTCTTTTTCCTCTCCGCGCATGTGGAGGGTCGCGGGCGGGCGCTCAGGTCCGATGAAAAGGGTGCGGACGCTGATTTTTTGCGCGGACGCGACTCCGGTCTGGGTGGCGATCACGAGGAGGAAGGCGAGGAGCTGTGGCAAGCGGGTCATGTGGCGGGTTGGGTCCATTCGGCACTTGGCAGCCAGCGGAAGGAGAGAAGGCGGAAGCGGCGGCCGAAGGTGGCGTTGGGGCTGTTCGCGGCGGGGGTTTCGTGGGCGGCGGTGCGGCCGGGATCGAGAAAGTCGCTTTGACGCTCGACGAGAGCCTCGCAGTAAGCTGTCGCGGCGAGGGAGCCATTGGGATGGCGCGCTTCCCCGTAGGCGCGGATGCGGAAGGTGTCCGAGCGGGCGCTCAGGGCGGGGCCGAGGGCGGTGAGGAGGTCGGCTTGCATGACGTGGCCGGGGCTGCCGATGGTCTTGGGCAGGGCGGCGGCTTCGGGGAAGGCGAGCCCGGAGGGGAAGGCGGCAGGATCGCCGGTGCGGGCGGAGGAGGCGAGGAGTTTCTCGTTCAGGGTGAGGTCGATCGCGCTTTGCAGCGGGCCGCTGAGGGCGAGATCGGGATCGGAGTCGAGTCGGCGGTTGATGAAGTCGGCGAGCGAGAGGAATGGGCCGCGGAGGCGGACCTGGGCGACGATTTCTTCGGCGAGTCGGGTGATTTCCTCATCGCTGAGGAGCCGGTAGCCGCGCCACTGGGCGGGGTCGGCGGCGGTGTTGAGCTGATCGGCGGAGATGACCGCTTGGTCGGGGTCGCCGCTGGAGCCGTGGGGGAGGTGGAGTTTGCCGAGGGGAGTGCCATCGGGTCTTTGGTCGCTGCGCGCGGTGGGCTCGTTGGGGTCGGCGGCCACGGGGAGGAGGGAGTCGCGGCGGGAAGCGAGGAGGGCGGTCCAGGCCGCGACGGAGGTGGAATTGATGTTGAAAGTGCCGTCGTGGCGGAGGAAGGCGGCGGCTTTTTCGGCGGCGTCGCTCCGGGCTTCGCCGCTGGCGGTGAAGAGGGCGTCGATGGCTTCCCGGGCGTCGGTGAAGAGGGGGCGGATGTTGGGGTTGGCGAGGGGGCTTAGTCCGCCGCTCTGGGCGAAGTCGGAGAAGAGCGCGGCGGCCGATTTTTTCGCGGCATGGTGGGGGGCTTGGTGCTGGACGATGCCGGAGAGGAAGGTGGAGTCCCAGAGTTGGCGGTTGACCTGCCAGGAGTGATCTTGCTCGTAGGGTCGGGTGCCGGAGGCGGGGTTTTCATAATCGTCGGGGGCGAAGATGGGGAGGGCGTAGGAATTGCTGATGGCGTGTGACATCTCGGGGGCGGAGAGCGATTGGGAGCCGGGGTTGAGCGCGCCACCGGCCATGCGCTCGCGGTTGCCATTGGCGAGGGCGTGCTGGAAGGCTCCGAGGGAGAGGGGCGGCTCGCGGGGGACCGATTGCGTGATGATGATGTCTTGGCCTTTGTTGGGATCGTAGAAGGAGCCGCCGAAGAGGCCGCGGTTCGGGTGGGAGAGGCCGGATTGCGGCATGTTGGGGTCGATGGTGCCGCTGAGGGCGCGGACGTCGGCTTCGAGCGGGTGAGTGGCGAGGTTGCGGGAGTCTTCGAGCATGAGGAACTCGCGTGACGTCGAGGCGCTGTAGAAGCGGTTCCAGGAGGTCGCGCTGTCTTCGGTGCGATTTTGGAGGGAGACGGAGAGGATGAGCTCCTTGTCGCTTCCGGTGAAGAAGGTGGGCGGGGGGAGTTGGCGGCGGGAGAAGGAAGGGAAGACATTGGGGTAGTCGATCGCTTTTTGGGCGGGCGGTGAGTAGATTTTCGTCCCCCAAAGTTCGACGAAATCGCGGACGTTGGGCTCGCCCCGGCGGTCGCGCCCGTAGGAATAGGGGTAGCTGAGGAGGCGCTGGCCGTAGCCGGCGTCGTTGTTGAGCGATTGGTTGTTCGGGCCGAGCTCGATTTCGAGGCGTTCGTTGGCGGCGATGTTTTCGAGGCCGGGAATGGGGACGTAGCGGCCGCGACCGAGGTTCCAGCCGGCTTTCATGGCGATGGAGCGTTCGGCGTTGTTTGTCGAGAAGAGGCGGGGTTCTCCGCTGCGGCTTTCGGAGAGGATGAGGACCTCACCGGGCATGAGGACGAGGGGATCGGGGGTGCCGGAGCGCCCGTAGTAGGTGGAGCGGGCGGTGCCGGTGACGGTGGAGAAGATGTAGCGGTCGTTGTTCGTGGTGGAGAGGTTGTGGAAGGCTTTGTCGACGACGAGCTGGTTGTTTTTGTAGATTTTGATGGTGTAGGGGATGGTCCAGAATTTGATGGAGTAGTAGGCGTCCGGGTGGAGGGCGAGGGGGGCGTCGAAGGGGTTCCAGACGGTGAGGACGGGGTCGCTGACCCAGCAGATTTGATACGTTTGGGGCTCGTTTGGGTCGCTTTGAGGGTTGGGCTTGGCCCAGAGTGAGGAAACCCACTGGACGCGGATGTGGCGGATGCTTTTGTAAATGGCGAAGGGGTCGCGCGTGAAGGCCTTGGCGGACTCGATCCCAGTGCCGGGTGGGGTGACGAGGAGTTTGGCCTGGGCGAGATCTCCTCCGGTCATGCTGGCGAGGCCGGGGACGGGGTCCTGGAGGGCTTGCCAGAGGTTGTGATAGAGCCAGAGTTCTTCCCAGGTGATGCCGTCGGGGTAAAGGCGGTCGTCGTTGGGCAGGCCGGTGGGGTAATCGTAGCTCGGAGTGGAGGCGGGTTGGGGGAAATCGAGGAAGAGGGAGAGGTCGCGACGGAGTCCGCCCCGGGCGGTGTCGGTAAAGAGGCCGGAGGCGCGGGTGGTGAGGTCGTGAAAGTGGTCGCGAGTCTCGGCGGTGACACCGGGGAGGAGGGAGAGGCTTTGGCGGGTGGGGCTTTTGGCGAGATCGCGGTCTTCGCGGTCGAGGTTCTCCCAGCCGGGGAGAAGGGGAAGGCCGGTGGCGGTGGGGGCTTGGGCGTGACTCCAGGCCTCGTCGAGCCCGCTCGCGGGTTTTCTCTGGCGGACGAGGGCTTTGGTGTTTTCATCGCCGATCCACCAAGCGTAGGCGGAGGCCGTTTGACCGCCGGGATGGGCGCTGGCGGGGACGAGCGGGGCGGCGACCCGGGCGCTGGGATCGGAGGGGTGATCGAAGAGGGTGACGTGAGCGGGTAGCGCGTTTTCAGGGCTGTCGGCAGCTCCCGTGAGGGCGGGATCGCCGGAGACGAGCCAGCGGCGGAAGCGTGTGGCGGCGTCGGGTCGGGTCGCCACCTCAGCGGAGTTCCACGAAGCGGCCACACCCGTCCAGTGGTGGGCACCTGGGGAGAGATCGCCGGGGGGCTTTTGGTTAGCGGGGAAGGAAACGCGCTGGTCTGGGCCGAGTTCTTTCTGAAGTCGACCGAGGGCGAGGGTGAGGGCCATGCGGGCGTTGGCGCGGGCGATGTCCTGCGCGGCCTGGCGTTGGCCGGTGCGCACGGTGGCGGTGCCGAGGGAGAGGAAGCCCAGGGTCACGATGGCGAGGAGGAGCAGGAGGGTGACGGCCGTGATGAGGGCGAAGCCCGGGGGGGCTGGCGTGGCTCGGTGCGGTGGAGAGAGTCGTTTCATGTCAGGGCTTGGCGAGGGCGGTTTGCTGGTAAGCGAAAAGCCGGGTTTGGGCAAGATCGCGAGCGAGCGCGTCGAGGGCTTCCGCTGGGGGCTGGGAAAGGGGCAGGCGGACGGGGCCGAGGTCGAGGCCGATGAGTTTCATGATGGCCTTGGCGGCGGGGAGTCCTCCGTGGCGGGCCATGACGGCGATGATGTCGTTGGCTTCCCTTTGGAGGTGCCGGGCGGCATCAAGGTCTTTGCGGTCGGCGGCCTCGAGGAGTCGGGTGAAAATCGGGGCGAGGTAGTTATAGGTGCTGCCGATGGCTCCGCGGGCACCGATGGCGTGGGCGGCGGCGAGGCTTTCATCGCGGCCGAAAACGATGTCGTAGCGTCCGTCCGCGAACTCGAGGCAGGCGAGGTAGTCCATGAGGTCTTCGTAAGTGAACTTGATGCCCCGGAGGGTGGGAATGCGGTCGTGGGCGAGCTTGAGGAAGTCCAGACAAGGAATGGAGACGCCCGTCATCGAGGGGATGTGGTAGTAGTAAAATGGCGTGTTCGGGGCGGCGGCGGCAATTTCCTGGCAAGAAGCGACGAGGTCGGCGGCACTTCCGGGTTTGAAAAAGCTCGGGGCGGCGGCGGAGATGGCGGCGACGCCGAGGGAGTCGGCATGGGCGGCCAGTTCACGGGCTTCGGTGAGCGAGCTGTGGCCGACGTGAACGATGAGGCGGAGATCATCGGGGCGGTGTTCCTGCCAGGTTTCAGCCGTTTTCCGTCGTTCCGCGCTGCTGAGAGACGCGCCTTCACCGGTCGTTCCGCAGATGAAGGCACAGTGAATGCCCTGATCCCGAAGGTAGCGGGCGTAGGCGGGGATGCGCTCGTAAGCGACGGCGCCGGCGGCGGTGAATGGGGTGAACGGGGCGGCGACGAGGCCGTGGAACGGGTGCTGGTTCATGGAGTTTCTTTTGGGGATGATTGGTGAAGGCTGAGTTGCTCAAGATCCTGCGTGGGGGCGGGGAAAAGATGGCTGGCGAGCCAGCCGACGCCGACACAGCTCAGGATTCCGATGCCGGCGTAGAGGAAGAAATGGAGTTCGCTGCGGCTTTGGACGAGGGAGAGGACGAGGGCGCTGGCAGCCGCGCCGATGAGGGCCCCGGGGCCGTTGGCTCGTTTTGAGAAGATGCCGAGGGCGAAGAGCCCGGCCAGTCCGGAGGCGGCGAGTCCGACCAGGCTGTTGTAGCTGTCCCAGAGAGATTTCAGGTTGAGCTCGGCCAGGGCGAGGGCGCTGAGAGTGGCGAGAATACCGATGAGCGCGGTGAGCCAGCGGGCGAGACGCAGGCCGCCGTCGTCCGCCAGACCACGCCAGCCGAGGCGTTTCCAGAGATCGGTGGTGAGGACGGTGGCGACGCTGTTGATGCTGCTGGAAACGGTCGAGATCGGAAGAG
>JBNNED010000438.1:0-7109 GCA_050285825.1 Verrucomicrobiales bacterium
CCCTGATCATCCGTGATGATGAAAACGACATTCGGTCGCTCCGCCGCTCCCGCGACGCCCAAAGCACAACACACGCCCCAAAGCCATCGGATCAAACAGTTCACCATAACTCCCATCCAACACCAGCCCCCTCGCTCCGCCAAGACCCAAAACACGTCAAACAGTTGCCCCCCGGAACGCCAGGCTTTAAGTGGCATGAGCTTTTTCAACGAGAGTCCCAAACTCCACAGGACTTTCTCCGCTCACTTCTCTCCCGATCGCGCATTGACCGCGTCGTCCCGCCGTTTATAACAAGGCGGACGCCCCACACTATGAATCTTTTTCTCCAAAACGCCCAGATCGCCACCGAAGACCGCCCGCTGTTCACCGCCGACCTCCACCTCGAAGCCGGACGGATCAAAGCTCTCGCCGAAAAGCTCCCCACCCCCGAAGGCGCGGAAATCATCGACTGCCGCGGAAAAATCGTCATGCCCGGCATGTTCGACGCCCACGTACACTTCCGCGACCCCGGCCAGGAGCACAAGGAAACGATCGCCAGCGGCAGCGAGGCGGCCATCAATGGCGGCATCACCGGCGTCGTCATGATGCCCAACACGGCCCCCGCCATCGACTCCGCGACCGTCGTCAAGCGCGTCCTCGACAAAGCCCGGGAAGTCTCCCGCATCCCCATCTACACCTCCGGCTGCATCACCAAAGGCCGCGCCGGCACGGAACTCGCCGACATCCACGGGATGAAAGAAGCGGGCGTCCTCATGCTCACCGACGATGGCGACGCCGTCCCCGACGCCGCCACTCTGAAGCGCGCCATGGAATACGCCACCGAGTTCGGCCTCTTCTTCGCCTCCCACTGCGAAGTCCTCGAACTCGCCGGCCCGCGCGCCCTCAACGAAGGCCCCGTCTCCTTCCGCCTCGGCATCCAGGGCACCCCCGCCATTGCCGAAGAAATCTGCATGGATCGCGACATCCGCCTCGCCCACGCCACCGGCGCCCACCTCCACATCCAGCACGTCTCCACCGCCCTCGGCATGGAAACCATCCGCTGGTGGAAAGAACGCGGCGCCCGGGTCACCGCCGAAGTCTCTCCCCACCACCTCCTCTTCCGCGATGAAGACATCGGCGACTTCGACACCCACTACAAAATGAACCCCCCGCTGCGTACCGCCGAAGACAACGCCGCCCTCCTCCGGGGCCTCAAAGACGGCGTCTTCGATCTCATCGCCACCGACCACGCCCCGCACTCCGAATTCGAAAAAGCCCAGGACTTCGTCAGCGCCCCCAACGGCATCACCGGGCTCGAAACCGCCCTCATCTCCCTCTACCACCACTTCATCAAAACGGGTGCCTTCGACTGGTCCCTGCTCGTCAAGCGTTACTCCGCCGAGCCCCGGCGCATGATGCAGCTTCCCGTTGCCGAAATCAAAGAAGGAGCCGAAGTCAACCTCCTCATCTTCAACCCCGAAGGCCAAACGACCTTCTCCAAAGAGCACATGAAGTCCCTCAGCTCCAACACCCCCTTCCTCGACCAAACCCTCGACGGAGCCATCGAAAAAGTCCTCCTCGGCGACCAAATCCTCTGAGCTTTTTTAAGTTGACTGACAACTTTCAAACTTCAAAATCTCCCCCCCACTTATGAAAATTTCCGCTCCGATCATTCTCTCCGTCCTAGCTTGTCAACCACTAGGTGCCGCCGCCATCATCTATTGGGACGGCACCGGAGACAGCACCACCCTCTTCGACCAAGCCGGTTCCGGCATCAATGGCGCAAAAACCTCCGGCCCAACAGCCGGCACTTGGGAAATCCTACCCAATGGTGGCCCCAGCGGTGCTGGCGATGCCTATCTCAATCTCAATTCCGGAGATGTCGGCTCCGACAATCGCGAGCGCGTGCGCTTCACCCTACCCACCAGCACCCTCCATCTCCAAAACGAGAGCTGGGCTATCAGTGGCTGGTTCAACCGCAGCGCCGAGGCCAACAACGACATGATCTTCCACTTCGGAAGCGGCGATGGCTTCGGCTCCAACAGCGAGTTTTACCTTTACGGAAATGCGACCAATGAATCTGTCGCCCTCCATAACCAACAAGGAGCCACCAGAGACATCAATCTCTCCGGCACTGCAACAGCCGACGGCACTTGGAATAGCTACGCCGTCAACTTCACCTCCTCGGGTGTCGCCGGTCAAGGAACCATCGAGTTCTACCTCAACGGCTCTCTCGTCGGCACGGACAGCACCTTCACCATGACCTATGATCTCACGCAACTCGCCTACGGTGGCATGTGGGGATCCGAGCAAGAAGACCGGAACTTCGATGGCGGCTTGGACGATTTTGCCATCTATGATGCGCCCCTCACCCAGGATCAAATCACCGGGCTTCACAACCGCACCCTCACCCCCCTCGCCATTCCGGAACCGAGCAGCCTCTTTCTCCTGAGCCTGACCCCACTTCTCGCACGTCGTCGCCGCGCCTGAGCCGGGAAATTACGAATACACCACGACCGGGCCGACGCCGCTGCCGCCCTGCACCGAGCGGAGTTTAGCCACCGCTTTCGTGATCGCGCGCACGGCCTCGTCCACTTCCGTCTCCGTCGTCAAGGCGGACAAACTCAGTCGCAAACTGCTCTTCGCGCGCGCCTCCGCGAAGCCCATCGCTCGCTGCACATGACTCGCCTGCTGTTGCCCTGACATACAGGCACTTCCCGTCGAAACCTGCACTCCGGCCTCATCGAGGAGAATCAACAAACCCGCGCCCTCGCAACCCTCGAAGGACACATGCGCGCAAGTCGGCAGGCGCTCCGCCTCACGCCCGTTCACTCCCACCCCCGAAATCTCCCGCTCCAAAGCCGCCTCCAGCCGATCCCGCAAGGTCGCCACCCGCGCCATCTCACCCGCCTCCAATCGTTTTTTCGCTAACTCCGCCGCCTTCCCCAAGCCCACGATCAGCGCGACACTCTCGGTGCCCCCCCGTCGCCCGGCCTCCTGCCCGCCCCCGCGCGTGAGCGGCTCGAATCGCATCCCTTCCCTCAGATAAAGGGCTCCGATCCCCTTCGGCGCGTGGAACTTATGCCCGCTCAGACTCAGAAAATCCACCGGCACCTCCCGCACATCGACCGGGATCTTCCCCACCGCCTGAATCGCATCCGTATGAAAGGGCAAACCCGCCTCCTTCGCCGCCGCGCAGGCCTCCGCCAACGGCTGCACCACCCCCGTCTCATTATTCGCCCACATCAAGCTGGCAAAGCCCTTGCCCGCCGCCTTCTCCAACGAAGCCCGCCAAGCCTCCAAATCCAAGACCCCTCGCCCATCCACCCCCACCAACTCCGTCTCGAAACCCACCGCCGCCATCGCCTCGACCGGCCGCAGGACCGCGCTGTGCTCGATCGCACTCGTGACCACCCGCGAGTCCTTCCGCCCGACCAGCCGCGCCAGGGACTTGAGCACCATGTTATTGCCCTCCGTCCCCCCGCTCGTGAAAACGATTTCCTCCTCCTTCGCCCCGATCAACTCCGCGACCTGAGCCCGCGCCTCGTCCATGGCCCGCCGCGCCTTTTTCCCCGCCTGATAACCCGCCGACGGATTATGAAAATGCTCCGCAAAATACGGCCACATCGCCTCCAGCACCTCCGGCAAAACCGGCGTCGTCGCATGATGGTCGAGATAAATCATGCCCCGAACATGCCTCGAATCCCCTCACTTGAAAAGTCGCGATCTACCATGCCCTCCAATTCTCCCGACACAAAAAAACGGCTCCACTGGTCTGCGGAGCCGTTGTTAAAAAGGAGTTCGTGAGTCGCGGGATCACTCGGATTCCGCGAGGTAGCGCTCGGCTTCGATGGCCGCTGCGCAACCTTGCCCCGCCGCGGTAATCGCCTGACGGTAAACATGATCCGCCACGTCGCCCGCCGCGTAGAGACCGGGCGTTTTCGTGGAGGTGCCTCCGGGATTCTGGAGGATGTAGCCGTTTTCATCGAGATCGACCAGATCGCCAACGAACTGGCTGTTCGGGACGTGACCGATGGCCACGAACACGCACTTCAGATCGAGTTCGCTTTCCTCACCGGTCTTCAGGTTTTTCAAGGTCACGGCCCGCACCTCACCTTCATCGTCCGTGAGATACTCCGTCACCGTGCTGTCCCAAACCGGCTCGACCTTTTCGTTGGCCAAAGCCCGCTCGGCCATAATTTTCGAGGCCCGCAGCTCGTCGCGACGATGGATGAGGTAAACTTTGCTCGCGAAACGCGTCAAAAAGGTCGCTTCCTCACAAGCGCTGTCCCCGCCACCGATGACCGCCACGGGCACGTCACGATAAAAGGCCCCGTCGCAAGTCGCGCAGGACGTCAGACCGTGGCCGATGAGTTCTTTTTCGTTCGGCAATCCGAGGTGACGCGGAGCCGCACCGGTCGCGATGATGACCGTTTTCGACTGCAGCTCGTCTTTTCCGACCTTCAGCGTGAAGGTGCCGTCGGCGTTGCGCACGATTTCGTCAACCGTCTTGTAATCAATGCGCGCACCGAAGCGCTCGGCCTGCTTCTGCATGTTGCCCATGAGCTCCGGGCCCATGATCCCTTCGGGAAAGCCGGGAAAATTCTCCACCTCCGTGGTCGTCGTCAACTGCCCGCCCGGCTGCGTGCCGGAAAGAACGAGGGGGTTCAAATTCGCGCGGCCGGTGTAAATGGCGGCCGTCCATCCGGCACAGCCCGTTCCGATAATGATTACGTTTTCCATGATCTGTTCCCTTCCGAGGGTTCGGGGCGCACTTTATTCAGAATAAGCCCCCCCGCAAGTCCCGCTTGCCTTCTTTTCTCAAGCGGGCGCGCCCACGGCCTCACCAGCGAGCGGATCTTCGTCATCCCGACGCTCCTCCTCGCGCTTTTTCTCGCTTTTCTTCTCTTCCACTTCCTCGGGCAGAGCCGGTGGCTCCGGATTTTTGGGCGGGTTTTTCATCTCGCCGTCCTTCATGAGGTCCGCGATGTGATGCGCGTCCAGCGTTTCGAAATCCAACAAGGCCTGGGCGATCAAATCGAGCTTGTCGCGGTTTTCGTGAAGAAGGCGCGTCGCCTTTTCATATGCCTCATCCATGAAACGCTTGATCTCCTGATCGATCTTCTGCGCCGTGTCTTCCGAGTAATTTTTCTGCTGGGAAATGTCGCGCGCCAGGAAGACCTCGCCACGGCTTTCGCCGTATTCGACCATCCCCAGCTTGTCGCTCATCCCCCACTCACAGACCATTTTACGGCCGAGATTGGTCGCCATGCGGATGTCGCCCATCGCGCCGTTGGTAACGTCGCCAAAGACGATTTCCTCCGCGACCCGACCGCCCATGAGGACGACGAGTTGGTCGAGAATCTCGTTTTTCCGGTAGTTGAACTTGTCTTCCTCCGGCAAGAACATCGTCGAGCCCAGCGATGGTCCGCGCGGGATGATCGTCACCTTGTGCAGCGGATCGGTGTGCTCGAGAATTTCGTTGAGAATGGCGTGACCGGCCTCGTGATAGGCCGTGTTCTTTTTCTCTTTCTCACTGAGAGCCAGGGAGCGGCGCTCCCGACCCCAACGCACTTTGTCGCGCGCTTCTTCCAACTCTTCGAGCGAGACTTCCTTGCGTCCTTTGCGCGCGGCCAGGAGGGCGGACTCGTTGATGAGGTTCGCCAGCTCGGCCCCGGAAAATCCGGGCGTGCCGCGGGCGATGACCGCGAGGTCGGTGTCCGGAGCGAGCTTGATTTTCTTGGCGTGGACTTTGAGGATTTCCTCCCGGCCATTGACATCGGGCAGGGAAACGGTGACCTGACGGTCGAAGCGACCCGGACGCAACAAGGCGGGGTCGAGGACGTCCGGACGGTTCGTCGCGGCGATGATGATGACGCCTTCCTGCGTATCGAAGCCGTCCATTTCAACCAAAAGGGCGTTCAGCGTCTGCTCGCGCTCGTCGTGTCCGCCGCCCATGCCGTGACCACGGTGGCGACCCACGGCGTCAATTTCATCGATGAAAATCAAGCACGGAGCCTGCTTTTTCCCCTGCTCGAACATGTCGCGCACGCGGCTCGCGCCCACGCCCACGAACATCTCGACGAAGTCCGAGCCGGAAATCGAGAAGAAGGGCACATCGGCCTCGCCCGCGATGGCACGCGCCAGCAGGGTCTTGCCCGTGCCCGGAGAACCGACCATGAGCACGCCCTTCGGGATATTACCACCGAGGCGTTGGAATTTTTTGGGATCCCGCAGATAATCGACGATTTCGTAAAGCTCTTCCTTCGCTTCCTGAATGCCGGCCACGTCCTTGAAAGTGACCTTGTTCTTGTCCATCGAAAGCAGGCGCGCCTTCGATTTGCCGAAGCTCATCGCGCCGCGACCCGCCGATTTCATCTGGTGACGGAAGAGGAAAAAGAGGAGGATCAAAACGAGGAAAATCGGCAGCATGCTGACGAGAATCGAGCCGAACATGTCGCTTTCCTCCCGGGATTTCACGTTCTCGCTCAGGATTTGCGAGAGTTCCTCGTGCTGCAGCATGGCATTGGCCTTGACCATGAACGACGTCGGGCTGAACTCCGCCAGTTCCTCCGCCGTCGGGTAAACCGGACGCCCTTTTTTCCCGGCGATGACCGCACGGGACGAGTCTTTCTCGGTGTAAATGGTGAGATTCTGCTCGGGCGAGAGGACGATCTCGTTACGTCCCATCAGCTCTTTCAGCTCGAAAAAGGTGATTTCTTCGCCCTGCGCCTCCATCGGCACGCTGGATTCCTCCCAGGTCACGCGGTCTCCGAAGAGAGCGGAAATTTCCTCACCCATGATGTCGATGTTCACGGGCACGATGAAATTCGCCGCGTCTTTCCACTCGCTGACGAAGGGCTTGCCGGGGCTCATCACCCCGGTGATCTCCGCGCGGTTTGGCTCGCCTTTATACGTCACCAGGACCAACTGGTCGGCGGGGTTCGCGTTTTCCGGAATTTGGCGCAGAATGCGGTTTTCCAAGTAGGCGCGCCGAAATTCCGGCATCGTCAGGGTGCGCGATTTTCCTTTTCCAGCTGTTTGAAAAGCCATGAAAAGAACGGCGATCGCGATCGTAAAGAGAATGATCACCTTCCAATTGACCCCGCCGGAGTTGGGGCTGCCGGGGG
>JBNNED010000439.1:0-6042 GCA_050285825.1 Verrucomicrobiales bacterium
CGGGCGCTTCCGCTACACCCCCTACTGGCTCATCAAAAAACACGTCAAATTCGACCCCGTCAAAAAAGCCCGCAACGACGAAATGAAGGAGCACGACCACGCGCAGCTCCGCAAGGCCATCATCGAAGTCGTCAGCAAAACCGACCTCAAAATCCTCATCTGCCCCGAGGACCAAACGCAGATGGCCGTTGGCAAAGAAATGCTCTACGATCCCCTCCCCGACGAGATCAAAAAACGCGTCGTCTGGCGCGAAAACTACTGGCTCACCGACGAAGCCCTCTCCACCTACCTCCGCTCCGCCGGGCTTTTTGGCAACGAAATGCACTCCCCCATCATGTGCGTCGGCAACGGCATCCCCGCCCTCGTCTGCCGCTGGAAAGAGCAAACTTCCAAAGGCTTCATGTGGCGGGACATCGGCCTCAACGACTGGCTCTTCACTCTCGATGACCCCGCCGTCCATGCCGACATCGCCCCCGCCGTCCTCGACATCGCCCAAAACCCCGCAGCGGCGAAAAAGAAAACCCTCGCCGCCCAAGCCGTCGTCCACGACCGCCAGGAGAAAACGATGGCCATCACCGGCCAACACGCCAAAGCCTGAGTCCTTCGCTTTCCCTCACTCAACAAAAAAACCGGCCTTCCTCACGAAGAGCCGGTTTTTTTTAGCATCAAGAGTTCTCTCACGCTTAGCGCCGGCGACGACACCCCGTCAGCAGGCCCGCTCCCACCAAGAGCAAGGAACTCCCCGGCTCCGGCACCACCGTGAGGCGCATGGCATTGAGCCCCGCAAAATTCGTCGCCGACTCTCGCACTCTCACTTGCAAACTGGTTCCTGTCAGCTCGACATCAGAGATGTTCATATAACGGCCCAACACATATCCATCATTCTCGACATGAAACTCTTGGTTCGCGGTATCAATACCGTCCCACGACACGTCATCCTCTGGCGTGCCATCGTTTTTCAAGACCGAAAACCCAAGCCAACTCGCCCCTCCATCCAATGAATATTCATAAAAACCAGAACTCTCCCCCGTCGAATCGCGACTCGCGAATAAATCAAGCGAAACGGAATCGCCCACCGTCAATCCCGTAAAACTCACCGTAAAAGATTCGGTATTCGTACTATTACTACCCGTCCAGAAGTAATCATTCCCCGCAGCAGCTGGCACCCAACCCGGAGCAGAACCCGCATTGAAATATCCAGAACCCGATGACGTCTGCATACCTGTCTGCGAAATAGTGAATACGCTCGAACCACCACCATCATCCACCAAGGTGCCCGTCACGTCGGCTGCTGAGGCATATTCATTCCAATTGGCAGGCAGAGTCCCAGCTCCATTATCATTAAAATCCACCAAATAAACCGCGCCAGAGGCTACGGAGGCGGTGAGCGTCCCGCCTAGCAAAGTGGCCAGCGCCTGACGCGCCCCATTTCTTTGTGTCATTATTGTCTTTTTCATAAATCAATAGTAGCGCAATAAGAAGCATTCGGCATGACACGTCAATCATAAAAAGCATCCCGTTGATCGGCTCCAGCTCTCCGCAGCCTTCGCGCATGGGGCCGGAGCGTTCATTGGCTATTGACCTCAGGGACGAAAAGCCTATCCTCCGCGCTCTTCCACAGTTTCCACCGTTCAACCTCTTCATTTTCATCCGCCATGCGCACCCATCACTGCAACGAAATTCGCCCCGAGCACATCGGCCAAACCGTCACCCTCATCGGCTGGATCAACACCGTCCGTGACCAGGGCGGCGTCATTTTCATCGACCTCCGCGACCGCGAAGGCATCAGCCAATGCGTCTTCCGCTCCGAAGTCTCCCCCGAAGCCGCCGCGCTCTCTCACAAGGTGCGCAATGAAGACGTCGTCCAAGTCACCGGCAAAGTCGAGGCCCGCCTCCAGGAAGACGGCATCGACACCCGCAACGCGAATCTCGCCACCGGCGAAGTCGAAGTGGTCGCCAGCGAGTTGAAAATCGTCAACAAGGCCGAAGTCCTTCCCTTCCAACTCGATAAAGAGCTCTCCAACGAAGACCTCCGCCTCAAGCACCGCTATCTCGACCTCCGCCGCCCGCGCCTCGCCCGCAACCTCCGCCAACGCCACGAGCTGACTCGCGCCGCGCGCAACTTCCTCTCCGACGAAGGCTTCATCGAAGTCGAAACCCCGATTCTCTCGAAATCCACGCCCGAAGGCGCCCGCGATTTCCTCGTCCCCTCCCGCATCAACCCCGGGAAATTCTACGCCCTGCCCCAGGCCCCGCAGCAATATAAACAAATGCTCATGGCTGCCGGCATCGAACGTTACTTCCAGATCGCCAAGTGCTTCCGCGATGAAGACCTGCGCGCCGACCGCCAACCCGAGTTCACGCAAGTCGACATCGAAGCCTCCTTCGTTGACCAGGAAAACATCATCGACATCGTCGAGCGCCTGCTCGCCCAAATGTTCCAGCAAGCTCGCGGCGTCGAGGTTCCCACGCCCTTCCCGCGCCTGACCTGGCACGAAGCGATGGACACCTACGGCTCCGACAAACCGGAACGCCGCTGCGGGATGGAATTCGTGGATCTCACCGAGGAGCTCAAGGACTGCGAATTCCGCGTCTTCTCCGGTGCCGTCGCGGCTGGTGGCGTGGTCAAAGCGATCAACGTCAAAGGCTTCGCCGACATCTCGACCGGCCAAATCGACAAACTCACCAAACTCGCCCAGGAAGCTGGTGCCAAAGGCCTTGCCTACATCCAAGCCCGCGGCGATGAACGCGAAAAATGGCGTTCTCCCTTCGTCAAACGCATGACCGACGAAGAAGTGGAAGCGCTCCGCTCGAAACTCGGCATCGAAGCCGGCGACCTCGTCCTCTTCGCCGCCGACCAATGGGAATCCGCCTGCGAAGTCCTCGGCCGCGTCCGCCTCGAAGCCTGTGCCATGCGCAATCTCCTCGCCGGCAACGAAGAACTCGACTTCCTCTGGGTCACCGAGTTCCCCCTCCTCGCCTTTGACGAGGAAGAAGGCCGCTACGTCGCCGTTCACCACCCCTTCACCCGTCCGCTCAAAGCCGACGAAGACAAACTGCGCGCGGGCGAACTCGACGGCCTCCGCGCCCAAGCTTACGACGTCGTCCTCAACGGTCACGAACTCGGCGGCGGCTCCATTCGGATTCACGAATCCGAGCTTCAGAGCGCCATGTTCAAAGCCCTCGGCATCAGCGAGGAAGAAGCGGCGGAAGAATTCGCCCACATCCTCGGAGCCTTCCAATTCGGCACCCCGCCCCACGGCGGACTCGCCCTCGGACTCGACCGCCTCGTCATGCTGGCTTGCGGTGAGGACTCCATCCGCGAAGTCATCGCCTTTCCGAAAAACAACAAAGGCATCGAGCTCATGACCTCCTCCCCCGCCCCCGTCGATCCCAAACAACTCCGAGACCTCCGCATCGCCTCCACCTTCAAAGAGAAAAAGGACCTCGCCGAAAACTCCGGCGAGTGAGCAGCCTCAGCCTCTTCCCCCCCATAAAAATCACAGCGCTAACAGCGCTTCCATGTGCTTGTCGGCATGCATCAGCTCCGCTCCGTGTCGTTGGGCACAAGCCACGATGAGGACGTCGGCCAGCGGGCAATTCAGCCCCGAGCGGAGTGCCTTTCGGCTCAACTCATTTGCCTGGCTCCAGCAAGCTTCATCGAAGGGTAAGGAAGCCGAGAGCTTCAGCAGTTCACGTGCGATTTTCTCCTCACGTTTCCCTCGTATGCCGCGATAGATTTCCAGCCATATCACGGGACAGATGCGCGAATCACCACGACTCATCGCGTCCTGCACCGCTTGAGGAAGCGCTTCGTGCCCACGTAAAAAGGGAATCCAAACGGAGCTATCAACGAGCAGCTTCATGCCTCCTCTCGATTCCAAAGCCGTCTCATGCGCTCTTCATACTCCATATCAGCGGCCTCCACCTCATCATTCGTGGGGAAATCAGGCATGGAGCCAGCCGCCTCTATGAGGAAGCGCTGCACCCTCTGCCGGCGTTGGAAGTCCTCCAAAGCCGTAATCACAGCGGCCCGCTTTGTCTTAGCCCCCGCATACTCCATGACATCCTCCAAGAGCCTATCAGGAATATCAATTGTCGTTTTCATGAATCCAAAATAACACGAAATAAGAATCCCTCAAGTCGATTTTTGCATTACTGAGGCCACTTTGGCAGCACCCGACAGACGACTTATCGGAGGCTATCCAAGGTTCTTCCGTCATCGAACTTCCATTCTATCCACCCGTTGGCGTTCCGCGCGAGAACGATGCCTGCGGCCTGACTGGGTGAATTAAAGGCGTGGTCCTTGACGAAGCGCAAGGTATCTTCATCCACCACCTCCAAAATCCCGTCATTGAGTAAACCTTCGCGGTATGTGGACAAGTACGCATGACTTGATCGCACAAAATTACGATTAGCAATTGAGCCGGAAAAAACAGTGAGCCCATCTTCACTATACTCTCCCTTTGCTTGTGCCTTCTTACCTAGACAAAATAGTAAATCCTTCCGCCGTGTGGAAGACTTGACCAGCTTATCAAAAAGGGGATAGCCCAGAGTCGCACACAACACATTCATCGTTGCAAAATGATCCATCAGGTCGGCTTCTACCGGTTCGGAAATATGGGCTTTGGGCGGCGTATTCCCGTTCTCAATGCGGTAACGACCCACTTCCCCCGCGACCTGGTGGGCGTGCCACTCCAGATATTTAACGTGAGCTTTGGTGAAATCCGCCGTTTTGGAGATGCACACCAGCGCGGTAGTCCACCAATCTTTGGACTTGTGATGTTGCTTGAGCCGACTGGCACAATCCTCGGCTTCCCCGATATAAAGTTGGGGGAGGTTCCCTGTTTCAGAATCACCAAAGAGATAATATGTGCCCACGTTGCTGAGTTCAGGTCGGCCGATCGCAAAATCTAATTGTGCCCGCGGAACAGAAATTACTTGGATCGTTCGACTCGTAATCTCCGCAATCTTGACTCCCCGAGGGTTGCCATCGGGCAAAAAAAGCTGAATTGTCTTGGCCGTTTTTTTCATAAAATCTAATGGCTTACCTCTTCTCCGTCCTAACTTAGGACAAGCTTAGCCATATATTCAACCATCCGTCACCGCAATAATCCCAATCATCCGTCCGGCTCCGAAACCCGCACGCTCCTTTCTTGCAATGAGGTCGGCCTTCGCTAAGCTCAGGGCAAAAGCAAGCCACAATATCCCCCATTTCATCCCACCATCGCTTCTGCCATGAGCCAAACCACTGTATCCGCCCTTCTTCTCACCCTCGTCCTCACGAGCCCGCTCCCCGCGCAATCCGACGACATCCCCATCGGCATCGAAGCCGTCACCGGGCTGCGCTCCGGCTACCTCTATCGTGGTTTCAAACTCGCCGACACCGCGCTCGATTTCCAAATTGAAACGGAAATCGCCCTCTCTGAGGACACCTTCCTCAACACCGGCGCCTGGCACCTCGCAGAGAGCGATGGCGACTTCTCAGAAAGCGGTGTTTTCCTCGATTTCCGCCACGCTCTCACCGAAAAGTGGATCCTCGGCAGCTCCCTCCTCTACCGGAATTTTGATCACGCCGTTTTCGATTCCGGAGTCGATGCCGGCCTCTCCCTTTCCTACCAAATCAACGACAGCTGGGACTGGAAATCCACCGCTTCTTACGATTTCGGGGCTGAAGGCTTCTACGCCAGCAGCGACCTCCGCTGGTCCTACGTCGTCAGCGACAGCTCCTTTCTCAATCTCCTCGGCGGCCTCAGTGCCGTCAGCGATTACTACGGGCGCGATGGCCTCAACGACCTCTACCTGCGCCTCACTTACACCTACGCCTTCAACGAGCGCATCGCCCTCACCCCCTTCATCGGCGGCAGCTTCGTCTTCGATGACGAAGGCTACCTGAGTGACGACGAGGCCTACGGCGGCATCTGGTTCGAGGTCAATTTCTGAACGTGCGAAACGTGGCATGGACGTCTCGTCCATGACCCAGCGCTCATGGAACGCGTGCTTCAGCTCGCTCATCATCAGCCCCACCCATGCAGTCCCACT
>JBNNED010000440.1:0-5463 GCA_050285825.1 Verrucomicrobiales bacterium
GCCTGACCCCGGATACCTCTCGGCGCAGCCTTGTCGGTGTAAATCTGCCCCGTCACGAAAAAGAAATCATAGCAGATGCCGTGCAGCACAATCCCCCCGAAAATCATCCACTTCACCGAATCCGGTGCCGCCATCGCAAAGAGCGCATAGCGCAAGACCCAGCACGCCATCCCGATGGCCAACATCCACTTCACACCCAGTCGCGCAAACAACAAAGGAATGACCAACATGAAGAAAATTTCCGAAATCTGCCCCCAGGTCATCGTTCCCCCGGCGCTCGCAAAACCCGCATCCGTGATATACGTCGCCGCAAAGGCGTAATAAGCCTGCAAAGGAATGCAAATCAGCATCGAAGCCAGCGCGAAAATCAGGAAATTCCGATCTTTCAGCATCCCGATGGCATCCAGCCCCAGCGCCTGCCCCAGACCCACCTTTTGCCCCTTCAAGGGCGGCGGCGTGTGAGGCATGAAAAAGCTGAAAATCCCCAAAAACAAACTCGATCCGGCCGCGATGCGCAGAGGTAACTCCGTCGCGTCCGCCTTCAAAATCGTTCCCACCAAGACCCCCGCCACAATCCAGCCGATCGTCCCGAAGACCCTGATGACTGGAAACTGCTTCTCGGTATCTTGAATGTTGTGCATCGCCAGCGTGTTACTCAGCCCCAGAGTCGGCATGTAGCACAACATGTAGCCCAGCAGGACCCAGAAAAAGACCCCGTTCACCCCCGCCAGCTCCTGCTCTACCGACCACGGCACAAACCACAACAACACCGCCCCCAAGAGGTGGCAGAGCGCGAAAACCACCTGCGTCGGTAAAAACCGATCTGCAAACAAACCTAAAAATAAAGGCGAGAAAATCGCTGCGATCGGTCCCACCGAATACGCCGCATCCAGACCTTCCGGGAAGTTCATCCCCTGCCGCAAATAAACGCCAATGGTCACGAACCACGCCCCCCAGACGAAAAACTGCAAAAACATCATCACCGACAGCTTCGCCGTCACCATCCCGGATTTTCCTTGTTCAGACATCGTCATTTCTCTCTCTACGCTTCCCCGGCCGCGCATCTTCCGCCAAGGGCAATTCACCCAAGCAGAAAAAGAAGAATCCGCAAAGTCTTTTTTGACAAATCTCGATATTAATATACGTTTCCTTCACGCCTATGAGTCTTGTCGACGTCGCCACCAGCCCCGATCTCCCCCGCCTGCACGCTTCTTATCGACGTGACGCCGCCCAAAATCCGGACTCTCAAGCCGCCACCCTCGCCCTCTCCCGACCCGACGGCACGACCTTTTCCCACTCCTTCCGCCTCCTCCCCCACCAAGCCGAAAACCGCCGGCGCAACGAGACCCATCTCGCCCAGCTCCTCAAAACCCTCCTCTGGCTCAAAGGCGGCTCCCGGATCCACTTCCACGGCCCCTCCGTCCTGCTCAATCACCTCGCCTCCCTCTACCAGCCGAACGGCCCCCGCGCCTTCGACGCCCGCTTCATGGGCCCCCAACTCTGCGGCGAACCCCTCAACTTCCACCACCACGAGAGCCCGGACAGCCTCCCGCCCGACCAGGCCCGACCCAACCCCCTCGGCCGCCACCTCGACGGTTGCCGCATCGGTTTCGACCTCGGTGGCTCCGACCGCAAAACCGCCGCTGTCATCGATGGCAAGGTCGTCTTTTCCGAAGAAGTTCCCTGGGATCCCTACTTCCAGGCCGACCCCCAATACCACCTCGACGGCATCCGCCACTCCCTGCGCCGCGCCGCCGAGCACCTCCCGCGCATCGACGCCATCGGAGGCTCCGCCGCCGGCATCTACCTGAATAACGAAGTCCGCGTGGCCTCCCTCTTCCGCGGCGTCACCGACCCCGAACTCTACGAATCCCAAGTCCGCCCCATTTTCAAAAAGCTACAGGCGGAATTCGGCGGCGTCCCCTTCGAGGTCATCAACGATGGCGACGTCACCGCCCTCGCCGCCTCCATGAATTTCGGCCTCAACGCCGTCCTCGGCATCGCCATGGGCACCTCCATGGCCGTCGGCTATTGCGACGAAAATGGCCAACTCACCCCCGGCATCAACGAACTCGCCTTCGCCCCCATCGACTCCTCCCCGGAGGCCCCCGCCGACGAATGGTCCGGCGACACCGGCTGCGGCGTGCAATACTTTTCCCAACAAGCCGTCGCCCGCCACGCCCGCGGTCTCGGCTTCGACTTCGGCCCCCTGCCCTTCCCCGAACAACTCATCGAAGTCCAAAACGCCCTCAAGGCAGGCGACCCCCGTGCCGCCGAAATCTACCAGCTCATCGGGCGCGACCTCGCCCACGCCCTCCCCCACTACGCCCACTACTACGCCCTCGAAAACCTCCTCCTCCTCGGGCGCGTCACCTCCGGAGACGGCGGCCAAATCATCATCGACACCGCCCGCGAAACCCTCCGCCACGAAGACCCCGCCCTCCTCGCAGCCCTCACCTTCATCACCCCGGACGAAACCATGAAACGCCACGGCCAGGCCATCGCCGCCGCCTCCCTTCCAAAAAGACATCAGAGCTGAAAAAATAAGACACAAGACCCCCACATCTTACGTCTTCAAGTCTTGCGTCTTATGTCTTATGTCTTCGAGTCTTAAATCTACCACCATGCTCCACATCCCCGACCAATCAGCCCCCGAAAGCGCCCTCGCCCGCACCACCCACCTCGGCATCGGCGCCCATCAGGACGACCTCGAATTCATGGCCTACCACGGCATCCTCGCCTGCTATGACTCCGCCGAAAACTGGTTCACCGGCGTCACCTGCACCAACGGCGCCGGCTCCTCCCGCACCGGCCCCTTCGCCCACTACAGCGACGAAGAAATGTGCCAGGTCCGCATCGCAGAACAAAACGCCGCGGCCGAGCTCGGCCAATACGCCGCCCAATACCAGCTCGGCCACCCCTCCGCCGCCCTCAAAGACCCCGCCAACAGCGCCATCACCCGCGAAATCGCCGACATCATCCGCGCCACGCGCCCCCACACCATTTACGCCCACCAGCCCCTCGACAAACACCCCACCCACCTCGCCACCCTCCACCACACCCTCGCCGCCCTCCGCTCTCTGCCCGCCGAATTCCACCCCGGCACCTTTCTCGGCTGCGAAGGCTGGCGCGACCTCGACTGGCTCCCCGACGCGCGGAAAATCCCCCTCGACGTCTCCGCCCGACCCGAACTCGCCACCGAACTCAACCTCCTCTTCCAGTCCCAGATCGCGGGCGGAAAAAACTACCACGAAGCCATCATCGGGCGTCGCTGCGCCAACGCCACCATGTCAAACCCCCACGCCAGCGACGAAGCCACCCACATCACCTTCGCCCTCGACCTCTCCCCCCTCCTCGCCGACCCCGCCCTGAGCCTCACCGACTTCGCCCAGGTCCAGATCTCCGCCTTCCGCGACGAAGTCACCACCGCCCTCAGCGCCTTTTCGTAAGGCATGAGCATAAGGCATAAAGCATCCGCGCTTCGCCCCAGCTGAAGTCCCCTCATTCACCGCCTCCGCACGCCTTCGTCCGTCATCTGAATCGGGCGGATTTTCCCGTCTTCGGCGTGTTCCATAAGCTCGATCGCGATTTCCCGCTTTCCGCGATATGGCCCCCGGCCCTCGCGTCCGTTCCAGCGGTGATAGACCACCAACCAGTCTTCCGAGCCGGGAACTTGGACAAAAGAATGGTGGCCCGGCCCCTTGTGCTGGCGATCGCTGACTAGGATGGCACCCTCGTAGCGCCACGGCCCCACGGGGCTCTCCGCCGTGCTGTAATGGACGGAATAGGAGGCATCCCGAAAGCTCCCATGACTGTAAGACAGATAGTAGCGACCGTCATAAAAGTGCATGAACGCGCCCTCCGTGAATTTTTCCGGAGTCTCCGTCGGCACCTCGCGGGCGAAGCTCACCATGTCCTCCGCCAGTTCAAAGACTCTCAGCGTGGCCCCCGCACTGCCACCCGCGTATAAAAAATACTTTCCGCTCTTCGGATCACGGAAAACCATGGGATCGATCGCTTCAAAGCCTCTCCCCCCCGTCAGCAAGGCCTTGCCGGAATCGACAAAGGCCCCATCCGGGCTCTTGGCGACCGCCACGCCAATCCGCGAAGGCGTCGGATTCTGCGGCCCCACTGAATAGTACAAATAGAACGTCCCGTCCCTCTCCACCACCCCCGGTGCCCACGCCAAATGCCGGGGCGCGCCATCTTCCGTGACCCAGTCCAGTCCCTCCAGGGAGAAGACCGGGCCGTGCTTCTCCCAGGTTTTAAAATCAGCGGACGCATAGGCGAACATCTCCTTCGGTCCGCCCCCACCCGTCGGGTAAATCCACAGTTTCCCGCCCGCAAACAGCGCGTGGGGATCAGCTCCCACGAAGAGGGGATTCCCCGCCGCAACTCCCCAAAAAACCATCCCGAAAACCCACAAAAATATCGCTCTCATCTCTCAAAAAATCATCCCTTTCTCAAGTTCGCCAGCCCTCCACACTGCGCGGAAAAACCCACGCCCTGCCCGGCTCTCAAACAACTCGCAAAAATGACAAACATCGCATCTCTGATTCTGGCAGCTAGTTCGGGAAGATCCTGAGGTCTTCCTCCTCTGCCAACGCTTCTGGAAAGGGTAACAGAAGGGATTTTTCCGTCCAGTCACTTCTCCGCCCGCGCTGCACTCGGCCCGTCACACTCCCGCTGGGCGAAAAATTCACCGAATCTTTGAAGAAATGGTATCAGCGGCGCGTTTTCTATGATGAGACCACTCTCGTCATACCATGAAAACGACCCCTCTGGCCCGCCTTGTCGGCCTCTTCTGCGCCGTCCTACTCGGCTCTGCCGCCCTCCTCAGCGCCGCCCCTCGCCTCCAGCCCTCGCACAGTCCCCTCCAGCCCGCCAGCACCCTCGATCTCATCTTCGATCAGGCCGTGGTTCCGGCGGAAAAAACGGGAACGCCGCTCGAAAACTCCCTGCTCAAACTCACCCCGCCCCTCTCGGGAAAAATCACCTGGCGCAGCCCGAACATCGCCCGCTTCACGCCCACCGAGCCCTTCGCCATCGGCCAGCGCTACCAAATCGAACTCCTCCCCGGCCTCAGCCACCTCGACCAGAGCGCGGTGCCCGCCACGCGCTTTTCCGCGCTCTCCACCGAGTCCTTCCACCGCTCCCAGGTCATCAAACGCGGCTCGCTCCGCCAGCCCGAGCTGATCCTCATTTTCAACGACGAGGCCGACCCCGCCAGCGCCGCGCCCTTCTTCCAGTTCAATGACGAAAGCGGCCAATTCATCGCCGCCCAGACCCGCCGCGCGACTTACGGCGACCTGAATTCCCCCTACGACCTGCGGCCCACCTGGCAGGAACGTTTCGACGGCTGGCAGCGCCCCGACCACAAGGAACTCGCCGCCGGACAGCCCCTCCCCAACGTCCTCCACATCAGCCCCGTCACCCCCCGGCCAATAGATCGGAAGAGCACAC
>JBNNED010000441.1:0-9063 GCA_050285825.1 Verrucomicrobiales bacterium
GCGTCAAATTCTCGGGCAAGTCACGCAAGGTGCGCAGCAAAGTCGAGACCTCGCCACTCTCGATGCGGCCTTTTTCGACGAAGACCGGAACGCACTTCTCCAGTTGCCCGCTGCGGATCGTCTTCATGACCTCGCTGAAAACTTCCGCGAAGCCATCGGGATTCATTTCCGCCCAGCTCACCTGCGGCAGCCCGCCCTCGACCTCCGGCCACTCCCCCAACTCCAGTCGGGACGGAATGAGCCAGGGTTTTTCCTCCCCCAGGGCATAAGTCTGACGGTAAAAAGCCGTCCCGGAAGCGGGCGGCTCGGCGAATTTTCGGAAGGGTCCGTAGCCGACGACCAAACCCTGCGGCCCCGGCATGAACATGAGATCAGGAAGCGGGAGGGGCGCTTGGCGCGTCGGATTCGGCGAGCTCACAGGGACGAAAAATCAGGATTTTGACAAGTGCCGGGACGCCTGCAGTGGCAGAGGGAGTGGGATTCGAACCCACGGTAGGCGCAAACCTACACTCGATTTCGAATCGAGCGCCTTAAACCGGACTCAGCCATCCCTCCTAAGATCAAATGAAGCAAAGTCGCCCCGGGACGCGCTGTCTAAGCCATCCCCCGTCACTTGTAAAGGGAATTTCGATAATTCCCCCCTTCATAATAAACGCGGCGAGAAGACTCGCCGGATCAGCGGGCGAAACGTCGCCGCCTTACCAGTGCCCCCAACAATCCGAGGCCTGTGAGAAGAGCCGATCCAGGCTCCGGAATTGCCGTCCCAAAAGAACTAAACACAACGGATCCCGGTCCACCCGAACCCACATCTGCATTATCAGTCGGCACGAAGCGAATGGCATTGACACTCGTGATATCCGCTCCCGTCCCAACCACGTGAATCAAGTCACTGAAAAGCACCTCATACCGACCCGTGGAATTAATCGTAACAACAGAGGATCTTATGTAGTCACCGGACGCGTCATGCACGGAAATGGCGACGCCCGCATTGGTCGCGGTGAAGGATTCGACATCAAAGAAAAACCGATCCGCCAAACCGCCTTCGGTCAGATCCACCCCTCCCAATAAATCCCCGAGAAAGATGCTATCGTCATTCCCGTCGTAGTGTATTCCTACCGATGCAATCCCACTGAGAGAATTGAAGGTAAAATTTCCTCCCGAAAACGACACCGAAGCAATGGAACTGCCGTCAAAATCGCGCTCTCCCCCGAGAATGGCAGGATCATCGTAGGTAAACCCCGTGGACGTGGCGGGGATCTCACCATCAAAGGCATCTATGATAAACGCGGCAGGCAAGGAGGAAGAGGCGACGAGCAACAAGGAGGCTGTGATAGTGATGGATGGATATTTTTTCATGGGCAAGTAAGACGATGACACAAATATCTGATTTTCTGACACTTGTCAAGCTTATGGATATTCAACTTTAACGCAAACAGTTGGCGGCGGACACAAAAGCAGCAGGCATGCCAGCATCCAAAGAAAACCAGCCGATCCAAACATACGATAAAAAAAAACCCGGCGCGGAAGACGCGACCGGGGTTTTGGCAAAGGGTTTCGCGAGCGCGTCACGAACTCAGATGAGCATAAGAGCCGGGTTTTCGAGGAGACGCTTCATCTCGCCGAGGTATTTCGCTCCGACCGCTCCGTCGACGACCCGGTGGTCGCAGCTGAGCCCGATGTTCATGCGCAGGCCGGGAACGATCGCGCCGTCCTTGACCACGGGTTTTTCGTTGATGCCTCCCACGCTGACGATGGCCGCCTGCGGTGGGTTGACGATGGCGTCGAAGGAATCCACGCCCCAGGCTCCGAGGTTGGAAATGGTGATCGTGCCGCCGTCGAACTCATTGGGCTTGAGTTTTTTATCACGCGCCCGCGTCGCCAGGTCTTTGATTTCCTGGGAAATCTGAAGCAGCGATTTCTCCTCGGCTTTTTTGACCACTGGCGTGACGAGGCCGTCATCGATAGCCACCGCGACGGAGATCCCGACGTGGGCGAACTGGATGATGTGGTCGCCGTTGTAGGAGGCGTTGACTTCGGGGACCGCTTGTGCCGCGTTGATCATCGCTTTCACGATGAAGTCGTTGATGGTGTATTTGTTCCCGTGGGTCTGCTCGGCCTGGGCGTTGACCTGCTTGCGCAACGCCATGAGCGGAGCCATGTCGACTTCCATGTGGAGGTAGAAGTGCGGAATGGTGACCTTCGAGGTGAGGAGGCGGTCCGCGATGATCTTGCGCATGGAGCTGAGCTCGACGCGTTGGTCGCCTTCACCCGCGACGGCGGAAATGGCCTGGGCGGGGGCGGCGGCCGGAGCCGAAGCAGCGGCGGGAGCGGCTTTCGTCGGGCCTTTTTCCACGTCGGCCTTGACGATGCGGCCACCGGGGCCGGTGCCGGTCAGGGTGGCGAGATCGATTCCTTCGTCTGCCGCGATCTTGCGGGCGAGCGGAGAGGCCTTGATGCGCTTGCCGTCCGCGGAACTCGCAGCGGCGGGGGCGGAAGACGGTGCGGGGGCGCTTTTTTCAGCCTCTTCTTTCGGCGCTTCTTCTTTGGCCGAACCACCAGAGGAGGATTCGGAGGCGGCTGCCGAGCCACTGGCGGAGTCGACATCCTCACCATCTTCGGCGAGAACGGCGATGACGGAACCAACGGCTCCCTTCCCGCCTGCGGGGACGAGGATTTCGGCGATCACGCCCTCGTCGAAGGCTTCCATTTCCATGGTCGCTTTGTCGGTTTCAATCTCCGCAATGACGTCGCCGATTTCGACTTCGTCGCCGACTTCCTTGAGCCAGCTCACGACCGTTCCTTCGGTCATCGTGTCGGAAAGTTTGGGCATCTCGATGTTAATAGGCATATCCGCTGGTGGTTTGAATGGTGGTAAAAAAGGGCTTTTGCTGGGCTCAGCTAACTATGAAATTTCCGACTCGCCAAGGGAAATCCGTCGGCAAGGCCTCATTCCCGCATCGTGCGCAGGGCGCGACAAACGGCGGGGAAGAGTTGTTTTTTCCGCGAGACCACGCCCGGCGCGGCGTAGCAGTTCGCGCCTTTCGGCTCGTAGGGCAGCGCCTCAAGAATGCGCTCTTCTCCCACCGCGAGCAGGATACTGTCGTGTTTGAGGACGTCGGTGACGAGCAGGGCGACGAGAGCGTGGCCCTTCTCTTCCCGCAAGCGGTGCAGCTCGGCTTCGAGCTCGTCACGCCGACTCGCGAAGGCCGCGAGCGAGACTTCTTCGACCTGGGAGAGGCTCACAGTGAGGCCTTCTTCGGAAAATTCCTTCCGGTCCATGCCGACGATGCTTTTGGCTTCCCCTTCCGCGAGGAGTGAGCCGGCCGCGAAATAATCCTCGGCGAATTGGTCGGGATCGACCTTCGCCAACGCGGCCAGCCAGGTGAGAATTTCGCGATCCACCGAGGTCGTGGTGGGCGAAGTCAGATTCAAGGTGTCGGAGATGAGCCCCGCGCAGAGGCACTTCGCGGTCGCGGCATCGGGCTCCAGGCCGACCTCACGAAAGCGACGGGCGACGATGGTCGAACTGCTCCCGACGGGCTCGTTGATGAAGCGCACGGGCTCACGGGTGACGAGATCGCCGGAGAGCCGGTGGTGGTCGAGAATTTCCATCACTTGGGCTTCCTCGACGCCGCGCACGGCTTGGGAAAACTCGTTGTGATCGACAAGGGAAAGGCGGATGCGCGGCGGCTCGACGAGGTCGGATTTGGAAATCACGCCGATGAGTTCGCGACTGCCGTCCTCGACAACGGGGAAGAGGTCCTGCGAGAGGCGGGAGACCTCTTTGCGCAGGACGGAGAGGTTTTGCGAGCTTTCGAGGAAATGAAAGCGGTCGTCGAGGACGTTGACGACGCGGCGGGAGCAGAGGGCGAGCTTGACGGTGGTGGCGGTGTCCTGTTTGCAGCAAATGACGGCCGTCCCCTTCTCTGCCGCTTGCGCGAGGAGCTCCCGGCTGGGGGCGTAACCACCGGTCACGACGAGCACCCGGGCCCCGAAATGGACCGCGTGGCGATGAACCACCGGGCGGTCGCCACAAATCACCATGTATTTCCCGATGAGCCCCTTTTCCCGCGCTTCACGCAGGCGGTTTTCGACGGTGTCCTGACTCGACGCCCCCACCATCATGATGAGTTCTTCCTCGTCGTCATGACACTGCGCGGCTCCGTGCATCTCGCCTTCGAGCGTCTCGGCGATGTTCTTCAAATTAGCCTGCAGCTTGCGGACTTCCAGCCCCTCCGTAGCGGGCGGGAGAAGGAGTTGGAGAAGGTCGAGAAAGCGCAGCAAGCCGCGCACTTCGCCGGACTCGTTCACAACCGGAACGGAGCGCACCTCGTGCTCGACCATCTGGCGGTAAGCGGCGATGAAAGTGTCATTTTCCGAAATGCGGATGACCTCGCGCCGACAAATACTTCCCGCCGTCGGGCGCACGTCCTCGACGAGTTTCGGGGCAGGCAGACCGGCCGATTTCAAAAAAGCCTCCACCCGTGGGGGCACGGTTCCGCAGCGGATCGCTTCCACGCCCCCCACCCCGACCGCACGGAGATACGCGGCGTGACCGATGGCCGCACAAATGGCGTCGGCGTCGGGGTTCTGGTGCCCGACGACATACCAGGGCTGTGTTTTCTCACTCATGCTTCAAAATCCTCCCCAGAAGAGCAGGGCGCAGGCCAGAACGGCCACCCCGTAGGCCAGGCCGGCCGCACTCAGCGCCCGCCAGCGAGCCGGTTGCGCGCAGACCCAGTTCACGGCATCGCGAAACAGGTAGGGCATACCGACGAAATACAGACCCGCGATGATGATCCCGTAGGCGTAAAGCGGAACGAGCAGCCGCGTCATGGGCTCTTTCAAAAAGGCGGCGTAAAGCAAGGGCGCGGCCGCCATCAGCATCGTCAGTCCCAGACCACGCACGAAGAGAAATTCCTTCACCAACAGGGCCAGCCCGACGTAAGCGATCGGCACGACCAGCCGCAGAATGGGCTTCATCCCTTGGAATTCCCCCAAATCCATGCTCAGTGCGCCGAGGAAAGAAAAGGTGCCCGTGATATCCGGCGCCACGAGGAGCCAGAACCACAACATCCCCACCCCCATCATGTAAACTCCGGCATTATAATGGCGCGGCAGGCGCTTCAACCAGCCCTGGCACCAATCCGGCTTCCACAACATCAAAGCATGCTGTGCCACCAGAAAAACCCCGAGGACGAGGCCGACCGATCGCAAGGACAGCTCTTGATAAATGTGTGGGCCGGAATCCATAGGGCTTTTGCTCTACGGCAGGAATGATGATTGGTAAAGCGCAAAGCCGCATTTGCCCCCTGAAGCTGCCGAACTCTCCCCATACCGCCCTTTCTTCTCCCGCTCCTCGCTCATGACAATTTTTTGCCGTTGATCTCGTTTGTCGAGTTGGCGATGTTAAGCGGGTGAAGCGTCGCGATCTGATGAAGACAAGTTTGGGGTCATTGGCCGCCTTGACGGCTTGCGGGGAACGCCGACGGGGATCGGTAGAAAGCGAGCATCAGGAGTCGGAAGCACCGGGAGCTCGTGAACTGGAAGGCCGGCATCTGACACCGGTCAGGGTCGCGTCAGACCTGGAAGTACGGAGCATCGTGGGATTGAGGCCTTATCGCCCGTCGGGTTTCGTCGTGCGCAGGGAGGAATGGGGGCAAAAATCCTTGATTCACAATTACGGTCACGGCGGCGGGGGGATTTCCTTGTCGTGGGGATGCGCGCATTTAGCAACGGAGTTGGCGGGAGCGGTGGCGGGTCAGCCCTGTGCCGTGATCGGCGGGGGTGTGATGGGCTTGAGCACGGCGCGCTTGCTACAACTGCGGGGCGCGCGGGTGACTCTTTACACGAAGGCCCTTCCGCCGGAGACCACGTCGAACATCGCGGGCGGTCAGTGGTGGCCGGTTTCGGTTTATGATTACCGGCGTCGGACCGAAGCCTTCGCCAGGCAATTCATCGAGGCGGCGAAGTTTTCGCATCGCTATTTCCAGAATTTAGTCGGCCCCCGCTGGGGAGTGCGCTGGATTCCCAACTATTATCTCAGCGAGCGGGCGCCGCAGAATGGCTGGATGGGCGGGCCCGGAGGAGTTTTGCATGATTTGCAGGTAGGATTTCGTGATTTCGGCCCGGATGAGCATGTTTTTCCGTCGAATTACGTGCGGAGATTTTACTCGATGCTCATCGAGCCCGCGACTTACCTGAACACCTTGATGAGTGAGGTTCTGGGCGCTGGAGGAAGGCTGGAAATTCGCGACTTTTCGACGACAGCTGAGATCGAAAGGCTCCCGGAAAAGTTGATCTTCAACTGCACCGGACTGGGGGCAAAGGCGCTTTTTAGCGACGCGGAATTGATCGCAGCTCGGGGCCAGCTCAGCGTCTTGATGCCTCAGCCGACGGTGAATTATAATTTGATCAGTGATTATTTTTACATGTTTCCGCGCACGGACGGCGTCATTCTGGGCGGGACTTTCGAGCGCGGGAATGAGGATTTACGACCCAGCCCGACATCCCGCGAGCGGATTTTACAGGCACACAACCGCCTGTTCACCGAAATGGCACGTCGCATCTCCGCCGCGTCAGAGCTCTGAGCGAGCTGAGGAAAGCAAGCGACTGACCAAAGAGAGCGCGATACCACCCTTGAGCCCCCACGCGGGCCTCAGTTTTTCCGCTCCCCCAGAGTCAGGCGAATCTGGTGTTGCGCATCTCGAACGGCAAAACTCTGAGCCCCGCGCTTCTTTTCAGAGCGCAACACTCCCAAGTCCACCGGTAATTCTTCCGGCCAAAGATCCAGGAGTAAGGCGAAACGATTCCGCACATCAACCCCACTAAGCTTGATCCCAAAGCACTCCGCAACGACATCGCCCGCCAGAATACCGGCCTCCCCGACCCGCCCGCCATTTGCCAGGCTGTGAAAATAGGGCCGTGCACTCAGCAATTCCTCTTCTAAGACAAAATACCAGCCCACCTTGCCGCCAAGCCGTTTCCCTAGCAAAACAGGTTTCTCCATTCGGGCCAGAATTTTCTGTGCGCGCTCTTCCCCGTTCTTTTTTTCCTCCTCCACCATCGCCCGTAATTCACCGGGTTCGCTCAACCACAAGGCTGCCAACGACGCCCCATCGGCCTCAACAAGCTTCTCACCAGCCAGATAAGCACGTAAAACCTCCCGCCGCCGATCATTCACCAGGCTCACTTCCAGGCTCGAGTGACTCGTCGCCAGTCTCTCACCTGCTCCTTCATCCCGCCTCCAGACCTCGTCCTTGGGCTCTCCCGCAGCCTCGCGGGGCTGAAAAACCTCGTTCCGGTCGATATCTCCCGTTTCCTGTAACACTTCAAACGCGGCTTTCCGGAACTCGTCCGCCATGGGATAACCCGCCTCGTAGAGTCGATCCGCCTCCGCTTTTTCCTCCGGCCGCATTTGCGCCCAGCCCTTCTCAAAGCGTTTTTTCATCTCCGGCGTCCAATTGTAATGCTTCCACTTCTTTGGCAATTCGTCGAAGCAAGCGCGCATCGTCGCCGCCCACAAAGCCTTCTCTCCCGCCGCCGCTTTCTTCTTGGCCAAAAACAAGGCCAACTTTGAGCGAGCTTCCGTCTGACTCACACTATTGAGCACGTAGAGGGCTATGACCCGTTCCGCCATCTTCTGATCCTCATTGGCCCGAGCCACGAAGCCCAGATAATCGGCGAGTTGCGAGTGGTAATCGTGTTCGGGGAACAGAGCCATCCGCAAGCGATAATGAGTCACCAGCTCGTCATCTGTGACAGCACCTTTTTTTACCTTCAAACCCTGGTGGTAGGCATAGAAGGGCGTCACCAAATCAGAATTCCGATAGAGTCCGTTTCTGAATAACAAGGTCACCATCTTCTCCGTCTGCGCTCGGGAAGACGTGAAGGCCTGATTTGCTTTCTTCTCTCCTCTGAACCTGTTGTCACTCAAAAAACTCAAGACATGGGTAAATGCCGGATAGGCTCCTAAACGTGCCGCTCCCAGCACCCGAGGCATCCGCTCATGGATCACCTCCTCACTAGAACGTGACCGCAAACCCTCACCTGCCACGCGATAATCCGCATAGGCAATCCCCCGCTGCGCCGCTTCCCGCATCACTTCCCGGGAGCGCGCGCTGTCCTTCTCTGAAAACAACGCGGTCAGGTGATTACGATATCCGTTCGTCGCGAAATGGACTTTCTCCAGAGTCGCCATAGTAAGTTCCCTCGACTCCAACTGTTTGATCATCACCTCATAAGCCCCCTGCTGATCCACCGTCCCAGCCGCTCCGCTCAGCAAGACCCGCCAGGTCATCTCATCCGCCAGCCCGCCCACGCCCGCCGCCTGAGACTCCCGCCATAATTTCAATGCGAGGCCCAGATCATCCGGTACCCCTTTGACGGCTTGACCGTCGAAATGCCCTCTCAAGATCAACTTCGCCAGCAAGCACTTCGCATACGGATGCCCCGCCTCAGCCGCCTCCATGATCAGGCGCGCCCCGCGCTCCGCCTGGATCGGTTCTAAAAAGCCTTCTCGGAGCTGCCAACCCCGGAGCGCGCGCGCCAGCAATGAGCCTTTTTCCATCGCCCGCTTCGTATAATCCACGATCCGCTCCGGCTCGTGAGGCACCTCGGAAATGACCTGCCCAGCTTCATAAGCCCACTCCGCCATGGCGTCCGCTTCCCCCGCTTCCGCCTGCCTTTTCAGCTCCGCGATCTCCCACGGATTCCCATTCCACCGACCATCAGGCACCTCCCCCGCCAGCAGGAACCCCAGCAGCGAAAAAAAACAAGCAAGAAAACACGTCGCCATATCCATTCGCTTAGCAAAAACACCTCACATAAACAACTCTCAAAAGATAGGTTCGCGGGGTGCTTTTTAGCCGACCCAGCGTTGGTTGAGGTAGTCCGGTGGGACGTGTTCGGTCAGCCAGACGCCGTTTTCGGATTGAAAAAAAAGGTAATCGTGACGTCGCATCAAGGCTGCCGCGATTTCCAACACCACGGGTTTTCCGTGGCGGGCCCCGACTTGGCGCGCCGTTTGCCGGTCGGGGCTGAGGTGGACGTGGTGGCGCTCTC
>JBNNED010000442.1:0-6779 GCA_050285825.1 Verrucomicrobiales bacterium
ATGACCCTGGTAAATTTTTTCCTGCTTTAGAAGCGATAGGAAACTTTGGCTTGCAGTGAGTGGAAGGCGAATTCGTCTTCAGAGCCAGTGGTGTTCGTGAAGGCGGCTTCGCTGGCAAAGGGGCCGTTGTTGAAGGCTGTCACGAAGTCCCCATCACCGAAGTTGGTGTAGAGATACTCAAGGGTAAGAGACCAGTTTTGGTTCAGGCGGGTTTCGAGACCCGCGCCCAAGACAAAGCCAAAATCCCCGTCGTTGTCACCAGAGGAGACGCGGTTCGGGTTGTTTGAGTTGAACTGATACTCCGGATCACCGTAGGCCAGGCCACCGGTGAGGTAGACCAGCGTGCGGTCGGTGACTAAATAACCGGCACGCAAACGTAGCGTGGCTAAATGGTCGAGCGTGCGCTCTTCTTTGTAGAAAGCGGGAGTGGAGGAGAAACCGCTTTGGATTTCCGAGACATTGGTCTTGTTGTAATCGAGAATACCACCGAGCACGATGCGACCCATTTGTTGGTCGTAGCCAAGGTGAAAGCCGTAAGAAAGCGCTTCTTCGAATTCGTGATCGAAGTTTTGGCGGAAGGCATCCGGCCCGGTCTGGTTGGGGCCACCAGTCACGGCATCATTGAACTGACCGTCGAGATTGGAATCAAAGATCAACCCACCGTCGGTGTCAGGGTCAAAATTCAAGCCAGCTTGCAAGCCGGCGTAAAAACCGGTCCAGCTATATTCGGGAGCCATCGGGGCAGCAGCCATGGGAGTCATCGGCATGACCTCACCGGCGATGGCGGAAAGGCTCATGAGGCTCGTAGCGGCAAGGGTGCTTACACTTGTTTTCATCTGTTTTTAGTCTGTGTTATTAGGTTCATAAAGCGCGCAAATATGGACGCTTCATTCCCAGTGCGAGCCAGATGCGGCCTTGGATGCAAAAAATGAAAGTTTTCTCAGAATCATGATCGCGCACCGCAAATTGCGCTTGATTGGCACCATCAGAACAAGATGAAACGAGCCCAGCGACTCCCTAGGCAGCCCCCAATGACGTGATGAGCGGGAAAATCAAGAAATTGCCCGGACTCTGGGCATCAGTCTGGGCACGGTAAAGACGCACCTGCGGCACACCTGCGAGAAACTTGGCATTCATAGCCGGGGCGAATTGATGCGAGTCACGCTGGCCTGAGGCCTGGCTCGGGAAACGCGTGACCAACGAGCCTTGCCCCACTCCCAGTCCGGGCTCTCAACCGCATTCCTTGACAGCCCTCCGCCCCTTGTGAGAGGGTGGCTCACATTGCCCATCGCGAGCGAGTGCTCCTCAGCGGGCATGCCAACACCCTTGAAACCATGGATATCGGAATCTGGATCAGCCTTCTTCTCTACTTCGCCCTCATGATCGGCATCGGCGTTTACGCCGCCAGGAAATCGACCTCAAACTCCGAGGAATACATGCTCGGGGGCCGGAATCTCCACCCCGCCGTCGCCGCCCTTTCCGCCGGAGCCTCCGATATGTCGGGCTGGCTTCTCCTCGGCCTGCCCGGAGCCCTCTTCGCCAGCGGCCTCATCGAAGCGTGGATCGGCATCGGCCTCTTCATCGGAGCTCTGGCAAACTGGCTCATCGTCGCCCCCCGCCTGCGCGAGCAAACCGAACGCTACGACAACGCCCTCACCGTCCCCCAGTTCCTTGCCAACCGCTTTCCCTCCCGCGCCCTGCCGCTGCGCATGGTTTCAGCGGTCATCGTCGTCATTTTCTTCATCGTTTACACCGCGGCGGGCCTCGTCGGCGGCGGAAAACTCTTCGCCAGCGCCTTCGGAGAGCTCGTCAATCTCTCCATCATGAGCGACTACATTTTCGGCGTCTGGTTCACCCTCATCGTCGTCCTCGCCTACACCGTCGCCGGGGGCTTTCTCGCCGTGAGCCTGACCGATTTTTGCCAAGGCGTCATCATGATGCTCGCCCTCGTCATCATGCCCCTCGTCATCCTCACCACGGGTCAAGGCGATGGCTTCAGCGGCGCGGCCACCCGCCTCAGCACGGAGGTCGACCCCCACTTTCTCTCCCTCACGCACGGGCTTAGCGCCGTCGGGCTCATCTCCGCCCTCGCCTGGGGGCTCGGCTACTTCGGCCAACCTCACATCATCGTGCGCTTCATGGCCGTGCGTTCCGTGAAAGACGTCGGGCAAGCCCGCAACTACGCCATGAGCTGGATGCTCATCGCCCTCCTCGGAGCCATCGGCATGGGCCTCTTCGGCCGCGCCTACATCGAGCGCAACGGCATCGCCATCGAAGACCCCGAGACGATTTTCATGATCCTCTCCGACCTCCTCTTCCACCCCCTCATCACCGGCTTCCTCTACGCCGCCCTCCTCGCCGCCATCATGTCGACCATTTCCAGCCAACTTCTCGTCTCTTCCTCCTCGCTCACCGAGGATTTCTACCGCCTCTTCGTCAACAAAAAGCCCAGCGACAAACAACTTGTCCTCATCGGCCGACTCAGCGTCCTCGTCGTCGGCATCCTCGCCGCCCTCATCTCCGGCGACCCCGAATCACAAGTTCTCGGGCTCGTCTCGAACGCCTGGGCTGGCTTCGGCGCGGCCTTCGGCCCCATGATCATCCTCGCCCTCGTTTGGAAGGAAACCTCCGGCACGGGTGCCCTCGCCGGCATGATCACCGGAGCCGCCACCGTCATCATCTGGATCGCCTCCGGCCTCAACGAAAGCACCGGCCTCTACGAAATGATCCCCGGCTTCATCCTCGCCACCCTCGCCACTGTCATCGTGAGCAAATTCACCCATTCCCCCGGCGAATTCCGCGCGTGAGGCCGGGACTTCTCAATACGCCTTCTCGCCCCGCGCCCACTTCGCCGGATCGATCCCCTCGCTCCACGCCTCGCCGCCCGGTCCGC
The DNA here is from genome assembly GCA_050285825.1 of Verrucomicrobiales bacterium. GTDB lineage: Bacteria > Verrucomicrobiota > Verrucomicrobiia > Verrucomicrobiales > Akkermansiaceae > SW10. The sequence continues at coordinate 2,894 of JBNNED010000442.1, forward strand.
TCATGCCATCGGTAACCAAGGTCAGCAAACCCCCGTGCTGCAGCTTGAATTCCGACTGAATCACGCTCTTGCCGTAAGTTTTCTCGCCCTGCACGCTGACCCCGCGCTGCGACAACAAAGCCGCCGTCACCAACTCCGCCCCGCTCGCCGTGAAGCGATCCACCTGCAGCACGATGGACGAAAATTGCCGCTGCCGGCCGTCCTCGTCCCGGACCAAACGGATTTCGCCATCGCGCGCCTGCTGCCGGTAAATGGCCACGCCGTCCGGTAAAAACAAGGAAGCAACCCGCACCGCCTCACCCAGCTCGCCCCCGCCATTCCCCCGTAGATCCAAGACCAGCCGCCCGCCGTCCGGCACCTCGGCCAGGGCCGCACGCACCGCCTCGAATGATCCCGGAGCGAAAGAACGCACGCGCAGGACATGCCCCGTCAGTTGTTTCTCCAAACGCGCCAGAGGCTCGCGATGTCGTCCGCGCTCGATGCGCAAGACTTCCTCCCCCCCGCTCCGCCGCCGCACCCGGATCGACAACTCCGACCCGATCGGCCCCAGCACCAGCGCCTTGATCTCGGGTATGGCCATCCGCAGCGTCGCCTTGCCCTCCACCTCGATCAATTCATCGCCCTCCTTCACCCCCGCCTGCTCCGCCGGACTCCCGGCAAAGGGCGACAAGGTGTAGCGCCCGCTGGCATCACGATTCAGCTGCATCCCCGCGCCCGCCCGCTCCCCCCGGCTCATCTCCACGAGCAAACTCTGGTTCGCCTCGCTCAAATACGCCTCTAATGGCGACTGCGCCTCGCAGAATCGCCCCATCAGACTTTCCACCTGTTCATACATCGAGACCTTCCGCAGCTTCGCCAATTCCCGCAAGGCCTCCAGCAAGGCCAGTTCATCAAGCCGACTCCGATAAATGCGATACGCCGGATCTTCCTTCAACAAGGCCAGAGCCTGCTCCTCGATCTCCCCCCGCTCGTAGCGTCGCAAGGCCTGCTCCTGATAGACCGTGACAAATTCCTCCCACAAATGCCGCGCAAAAGTCTCGCTCCGTCCGCCCGCGTCCTCCTCCTGCCCCGCTGCGAGCCCGCACCAGAGCCAGAGAGCCAAAAAGAAACGGGCTTTCAACAAAGCCCGTTTCTGAAAATCATCTCCAAACCAAGCCATGGGCTCAGCGTAGCTGATCGCGCTGATAGCGCAAGCGGCGGTTTTCCGCCTCGACCCGCCGCGTGTCGGCATTGATCTGGGCCTCCGCATCACGGCGGTCCTGCAAACGCCACTCCGCTTTCTCCCGGCTCCAGCCGAAAAGTCCGCCCTCGCGAGGGTTTCCGGTCGTTTCCGCGCAAGACGGCAACAAGACCGCGCTCACGGCTCCCAACATGATAAATTTCATCGCTTTCATCTGATTCTTTCTACTTCGGATTAAAGATCGGTCTGGGCTTCCAGGCTCGCGAGCTGGCGCTCCAGGCTATACGTCGTCGCCCGCTGGGAACTCACCGCCGAGGTCTGCGAACGCAGGCTGCTCAGGCGACTGCTCACCGCGCTGCTGTTGCTGCTGCCCGCTTTCGAGGCCGCCGCCTTCATGCTCGCCACTTCCTGATCGTAACTGCGGATCTGCGCACTGGCTTGCTTGCGGTAGCTCTTCACCTCGCGGTTCAACTTCGCCAAAGCCTGACGGTCGCGAGCCGCGCGCGCCGCCGCAATCCGCTTGCGCAAGCTTGCGATCTGGCTTTTGAGCGAGGAATTATACTTCCGCGCGTTGGCATTGATCTGCTGCGCCCGGGCGATGCGGGCATCGAGCATGTCCTCGACCCGCGTGTAATTTTTCTTCGTCTCAGCCACGTGCGCCCCGTAAAGGCCGCCGGCCAAGGCTCCCGCTCCGGCTCCCCAGGCGGTCGACTTCGTATTCCCGCCAATCAACTGACCCGCCAGCGCACCGAGCGCCGCCCCGGCCAGGGCTCCTTCGGCCTGGGTCCGGGTGGTATCATTTTGAATATTCGAACAACTGGTCGTCCAGAGAAGACTGAGTCCGAGAATGGCATGCGTTGTTGTTTTTAATGCTTTCATCGTCAAGATTTCTACTTTCGCAGACAAACAGATCGACGTCTTCCCGTCAAGATCTATTCAAAGCAATTTCAAGTGATATTAAATCAAACCGCAGGCGAGGAGATAGAAATACATCACCGGCGCGGCAAAGCACAGACTGTCGATGAGATCCAGCGAGCCCCCGATGCCCGGGAGCCATTTGCCGGAGTCCTTCACGGCCAGACTCCGCTTCATCACCGACTCCACGAGGTCGCCAGACACGGCCGAGAGCGCCATGAGGAGGCCGAGAACGCCCACGTGCACGCCCCCCAGCCAGGCCAGCGCCTCCCCACCGAGCGCCCAGATCCCCCAGGCTCCCGCCTGCGCGAAGAGGAGAGCCCCGAAAAAGCCCTCCCAGGTTTTTCCCGGGCTGATTTTAGGCGACATCTTGTGCTTTCCGATGAGCGATCCCGTGGCGTAAGCACCCATGTCGGTGAACTTCGCCGAGGTGATCATGAGGAGCACGAGCCACGCCCCCGGCACCGCTCCGGTCACCTCCAGTGGCAGGAAAAGAAGTCGCAGCACAAAGCTCCCGAACATGACGGGCACGTAGAAAAAAGTCAGCAAGCCGCTATTCATGGCCTCCACGCTCTCCCGCCCCTCGATGCCGTGCCGGAATCGCCAGCAGGCCCCGAGAATCAAGGCGAAAATCCCCCCCGCCATCTCCCAGCGGAAGTCCGCCAAGCCACTCAACTCGCGGTTCGCCATTCCCCAGGCGAGCCCGGCCAGCAGGCCCAGTCCGAGCAGGGCCGCGATGTTCCGCGAGCCGCGACCCGGCGCGCTTTGAAAGAGCTTCAAAAACTCCCATAAACCCGCGAGGGCGAGAAAAAGCACCAGCGCGGTGAAGGCCCAGGGCGCATCTGAGAGGAAGACCCCGACCACCACTCCCCACAGCGCCAGCGTGCTGACGAGCCGGGAAGCGAAGACCGCCAATTTCGATTTTTTACCATCTCGCTCGGACACGGAAGCTATGAAAACCCCTCGCCCGCCCCCACGCAACGACAATCACCGCTCGCCCCGCGAAAAAGCCGTCACTCAGCCGCTTCTCCCGGCGCCGGCGCCTTCCCGCCTCGCTTCGGCAAAGGCGCGGTGCGGAAGCGCTTGTTCTGCCCGCGCAGGGTCGCATCGGATCTCTCGACCTCCAGGGCCTTCGCGCTCCACGCCACCGCCTTGTCACGCTCTCCCCGCGCGAAATAAATCTCCGCCATCGTGTCCAGATAAGCCGGATTGTGCGGCTCTTCCGCCAGGGCCTCGCTCAGCAATTTCTCCGCTTCCTCCAGTTGCAGGAGCGCGCGCGAAGCCAACCAGGCCGCCGTATTTTTATCGTTGGCGCTGCGGGGGAAGAAGGCGAGAACCTCCTTGATGCGCGCGTAGGACTTGGCGAAAAGGCGGTCGTGCAGCTCCAGCAAACCGTGCTCGCGCAGGAGCGGAAAAAGATCATCGGCGTGCATGCCATTGCCCGGCAACAAGTCGTGCGCCGCCTCCAGAAGGGCCAGAGCTTCCGCGCGCCGACCCGCTTTCAGCAGGCGAAAACCGCGCGCCATCATCGTCCGACTCCGCATGCCGAGCAAATAGGGCTCGGTGTATTCGCCCTGCGCATCGGCGAGAAACATCTCACCCGCCGCCTCCACCACCGGCCAGTCGCGCTCCCGCAAGGCCAGGGTCAGTAAAGTCTCCACATTGGCCTGCTGCGGATGGCGCAGGAAAAGCTGGCAGTAGCGCTCGTAAGCGCGCGCGGACTCGCCGAAATTCTCCAGATAACGCTGACCGGCCTCCAAATAATCAGCCTCGCCCAAGCCCAGCTCTTCC
>JBNNED010000443.1:0-6168 GCA_050285825.1 Verrucomicrobiales bacterium
TTTTTCTTCCGCTGTTCCGGCGGCTGGGATAAGAAAGGGTCATGAAGTGTTTTTGGCTGTGTTGTTGTCTCATAGGATCGGTGTTTGCGCAGGAATGGCAGGATTTGTGGCCGGAAGGGCAAGTTCCGGGCGGGGCGAAGATCACGGGCAAGGAGGCGGAGGAAAAAGGCTGGCGTTCGGGGACGATCGAGAAGCCGCAGATCCAGGTTTATCAACCGGAGAAGGCGAACGACAGTGGCGTGAGCGTGCTGGTCGTGCCGGGCGGGGGCTACGGGGGCTTGGCCATGGGGCATGAGGGGCGCGAGGTGGCGGCTTGGCTGAACAAGCGGGGCTACGGAGCGGTCGTGCTGAAATACCGGGTCAGTCAGGACGCGCGGGCGGGGTATCACTTTCCCGTGCCGCAAATGGATGCGCGGCGAGCCGTGCGCACGATGCGGGCGAAGGCGGGCGAGTGGGGGATTGCGGCGGAAAAAGTGGGAGTCATCGGTTTTTCGGCGGGCGGCCATCTGACTTCCTGTTTGGCGACCCAGTTCGAGGAGAGCTACGATTTGGAGACGAAGGATGCGATTGATGGTGAGAATTGCCGACCGGATTTCGTCATTTTGTGCTATCCGGTGATCTCGATGGGAGAAAAATACTGCCACGAGGGTTCGGTGCGCAATTTGCTGGGCGCGGAGCCCTCTGCTGACTTGCTCGCCCGCAACAACACGGCGAAGCGCGTCACGGAGAAGACGCCACCGGTTTTCATCGTCCACGCCGCGAACGACAGGCCGGTGCCCTTACGGAATTCCGCTGATTTCATGTCGGCTTGTGCGGAAAAAGGCGTGCCCGTGCGGGCGGCCATCTTTAACGATGGCGGTCATGGCTTCGGACTCCGCGGCAAAGGAGATTCAGCGGGTTGGGATCTCCTTTTGGAGACCTGGCTGGCGGAACGATAGGAAGTCGGAAGTCGGAATGCGGAAGTCGGAAGTCGGAATGTGAAACTGGCAACTGGCAACTGGCAACTGGCCACTGATAACTGATCACGACTTCCCTGCGATCGGTGGTTGACGGCGGGGGGCGGGGCTTCTTGAATGCGGGTATGAAGAAGGAAGCGCGCGAGTTTTTGTTCAAGTTGTTGGAAACGCCGAGCCCGACGGGCTTCGAGATGCCGGGTCAGCGGGTCTGGGCGGATTACGTGCGGGACTTTGCCGATGAGGTGGCTTGCGATGCCTATGGCTCGACTTGGGCGGTGCTGAAAGGGAAGAGCGAGCGGGTCGTCATGCTGGAGGCGCACGCGGACGAGATTGGTTACATGGTGAAGCAAGTGGCCAAGGATGGTTTCCTGCGTTTGGACCGGGTCGGGGGCAGTGACGCTGCGACCGGGCGGGGTCGGCGCATCCGTATTTTCGGAGATGAAGGCGAGGTTCTGGGGGTCATTGGTAACACTGCGATCCACTTGCGCCGCGATAGCCTGAGTTCGGAAAAAGCCCCGGCCATTCATGAATTGTGGGTCGATGTCGGGGCGTCGAGCCCGGAAGAAGTGGCGGAAATGGGCATCCGGGTGGGTCATCCCGCCGTTTACGTCGATGGGCCGGAAATGCTGGGTAAGAAGCGCGTGGTCAGCCGGGCGATCGACAACCGTATCGGTGGTTACATGATCGCGCAGGTGATGAAGAAGCTGGCGGCGAAAAAAGAGCGGCCGGAATTCACTTTGGTCTGCCTGAATGCCGTGCAGGAAGAAATCGGCGGCTATGGTGCGAAAATGGCGACGCATCGTCTCCAGCCCGAGGTCTGTGTCGTGACGGATGTGACGCACGCGACGGACACGCCCGCCATTAAACAAGAGCAGCACGGCACGGTGAAGCTGGGAGGCGGTCCGAGCCTGACCCACGGCACCTCGGTGCATCCCCTCGTCGTCCGGCGCTTGATGGAGGTGGCGAAGAAGGAAAAAATCGCGGTGCAGCACGAGGCCTCGAGTCGTTATTCCGGCACGGACACCGACAGCATTTATCATGTGGGCAATGGAGTGCCGAGCGCCCTCGTTTCCCTGCCGCTGCGCAGCATGCACTCGGTGGTGGAAACGGCGGATTTGGATGATGTCGCGGCCACGACCGAGCTCATGGCGGGCTTTGTCGAGAGTCTGGGCGCGGAGGATGATTTTTGCCAGCGGCTTTGAGGAGCCGAAGCGGGCTTTTTTTATCCTTTTGCTTGAGGTCACTCCGGAACTGCGCCACTAATCGCGAAGATGAAATACAGACGCGGTCGTAAAGGATTTTGGTGGTGGACCTGGCTTCTCGTGCTCTTTGTGGCTGCCGGGGTTTTCGGAGGCCGCAAGTATGGCGAAAAGCAGTGGGCGGCGCAGGAAAAAGAGTTCGAGGCGCGTTCGGTCCTGATGGTGAAAGCCCGTCCGGCCTTTCGTGCGGCGACTGGCGAGGGGGAGACCGTGGCCTCCATCGGTTCGACCACGCTCAGTTTGATCGGGGCGATTCGCGATGAGCCTGCCTTGGCTGCGGTGGCGCAGGAGCTGGATCTCGTGAACGCATGGGGCGTTTCGGCGGAGGAAGTGATGCGTCGGCTGCGGGAACAGGTCGTGACGAGCTCGCAGGGGAATGAGGGACAGGTCGCGATCCGGGCGACGGCGAACAGCGCGGAAGGCGCGCGTGACTTGGTCAACACGGCGGCGGAGAAGGGGGCGGAGCGGATTGCCCAGGTGCTCGAAGAAGAACGCGGACGGGCTTTGCTGGCCTTGGATACGGAAGTCGGTGGAGCGCAGGAGCGGGAAGAGGAGGCCCGCACGAATTTGACGGAGACTTTGGAGAAAAACCACAAGGTGAAGCTGCATTTGACGGCGACGACCAATCTGAGTGATTTGCAAATTTACATGGTGGGTGATCCGGCGGTGACCGAGGCCGCGATGAATTGGGATCGCTGGCGTTCGCAGGTTTCCGAGCAGGAGAAAAACCAAGCGGCGTTGCGTCGGCACTGGAACCAGGACGTGCCCAAGCCTGTCATTCTGGAGCCGGCGATGACGCCGAGTGGTCCGAGCGGACCTGACAAAGCCCCCTTCGTGCGGGACGGCTCGCTCTATGGCTTGATTTTGGGACTCGTGCTCGGCATGGGCGCGATGTTGCTTTGCTGGAAATTCATCAAATGAGCGAGCTGATCGGGCCTTGCCGGAAAGCGCAGGCTTGCTTTGGGGGACTGGGAGTGCTTGATTGTCAGACGTGATGATTGCCCGCTTTCTCTCTCTCTGCTGTCTCCTGACCGGGGGCTTGGTGGCCGGGACGCCGGGCGAGGCCGTGCTCTCGGCGCTCGATGAGGTCAAGGAGGGAGAAATCGGCCGGGGGAATCTCGAGAGCTTGCGGGTCTCGCCCCGGGCTCTGGAATCACGCCGCGCGGAGATCGGGGAGCGCTGGGAAAGTCTGGGGGAGAGCCTGCGGGCTTTTTCCTGGGAGTATGGAGTGGAGCGCGTTGAAAAACAGGGAGATTTGGCGGCGGTGAGCGTGGCTCTGCGCGGGGCGGTTTCGCCGGAAGAAGCGCGCATTTTGGTCTTCGGGCTCTGTTTGGTCGATGGCGATTGGCAGGTCGCGCCGGTGGAAGGGTCGTTCGACAGCGCGGGCTTGGGTTTCGGGGAGGAATTGCGGAGCCGGCGGCAGGCGCTGGAGGACTGGATGGCGCGGGAGCGGGGAGAAGGGCTGAATCGGGTGATCGAAGCGGCGCGGAAGGAATTTGATCGGGAGTTGATGGCCGCGCTGCCGGAGGAACGGCGGCGGGCGGCGAAGCCGGAAGAGGTTGTGATGGGTTTTCTGCGGGCGGCGCGGGAGAAGCGTCCGCGCGAGATGATGCGCTGGCTCGGTTTTCCCTCGGACGAGATCGAAGGAGCGGGAGAACGTGAGCGTCTTTTGCGCGTGCTGGCCAAGGGACTGCGGGGCCAGGACCAGCAGGATCGCTGGAAAGTCCTCGTCAACGAGGGCAGTGTCGCCCTGCCCCTGCGGGAGGAGAAAGAGGATGAGGGGCATTATCTCGTCATGGGTTTTTTCAATCCCTTGCTGAACTCGGAACACGAGAACCTGCAGGTCCATCGTTTCCTCCTGGAGCAAGAGGCGGAAGGGGCCTGGCGCCTGAAGTTGCCGGGGAATTTCGCCTACGCCGATGAGGAGAGCGGGGAGTTCTGGCGTCAGCGCGCGCAAGACATCGAGCGGGATGACGAGGCGCTCAAGGCGGATTTCGCCCTGGAGTTGTCGAAGCGGGAGCAGCGGCGGCGGGAGGCGACGACGGAAGGGGCGGTGAAGGCGCTGTTGGCCGAGATGAAAGGGCCGCATTTTTCTCAAGTCATTCCCTGGCTCGTCTGGCCGGAAGGCGATGACGAACGGCGCAAGCGCATGGCTCTGCGGCAAGTCGGTAGCGAGTGGGTCTCGTTCACGCGGCGCGACGGTCGGGCTGCCGATCTCATCGGGATTTGGGAGGACGGGGACCGCGCGCTGGCGCTGGTGCGGATCAGCGCGGAAGAGGAATTTCCGGATATGGAGATTGTGCCCGTTTATTTGGCGCGCGACGAGCACGGCTGGGGTCGCTGGGCGGGCACGCGGCATGAGGGGGAGCCGGCGGTCGGGCGCCTGCACTTGCGGTTCCATGAGGAATTGGGCGATTTGAAAGAGGCCGTGCTGGCGGAGCGCTTCGCCCCGGCGGTGCGGAAATTCGAGGCCGGGGGGGCGGTGGACCGGCAGGGCGCGCTGGATCTGGTGGAGACCTATCGGCGGGAGATCGGGACGGGGAATTTGCTCAAGGTGCTCGGGCACTGCGTCTTTTTTGATGAACGGGAGGATCTGGAACTGCACCTGCGCCGGCTCGCGGCCGTGATGAAAGGGCGCTTTTCCAGTGGTGAGGGCGAGCTCCTCGGCGTGACCGTCGCCCCGGAGGGAGTCGCCGTGACCTACCGCTCGCAGGCCAGTCGCCTGAGTGATCCCGAATACCCCATCGTCCTCGTCGTGCCGACGGCCCAAGGCGCGCGCGTGCTGGCGGATGCTGATTTGTTGCTGGAGACGAGCAAGGCCAAGGAGTTGCGGAATCGTGGGACCTGGCGGCGCATGGAGAAAAGCCTGCCCGAGCTGGAGCCGGCCCTGCGGAAGCTCGTTACGGAGCATCAGGAGACAATCAAAGCGGCCTTGAAAAAAAGGGAGGCCGCCAATCAGGAAGAACAAGAACAGGAATGATGGAGCAAGCGATGGAGAGCGCGCGGCGCCTGGAGCAATCAGTGGGGCGGGTCATGCGGGGGCAGGAAGAGACGGTGCGGCGGGTTCTGGCGGCGATGGCGTCGGGGGGGCATGTTCTCCTGGAAGACTACCCGGGCACGGGAAAGACGACGATGGCGAAGGCCATTGCCGCTTCCATCGGGACGGAGCGTTTCAGCCGGATTCAGTTCACTCCCGATCTCCTGCCCTCGGACATCCTCGGCGTGAGCGTCTTCGACCCGCAGCGGCAGGAATTCGAGTTCCATCCCGGGCCGATTTTCGCCGATATTGTGCTGGCCGACGAGATCAACCGCGCTTCGCCCCGGACGCAGAGTGCGCTCCTCGAAGCGATGGGCGAGAACCAAGCCACGATCGAGGGCAAACGACACGAACTCAACGGCTTGTTCTTCGTCATCGCCACCCAGAATCCGGTGGAATTTCGCGGTACCTACCCGCTCCCGGAAGCGCAGATGGACCGCTTCGCCCTGCGGCGCAGCCTCGGCTACGTCTCAGTCGAGCATGAGATGGAAATCCTCGAAGCGCAGCGCCACCGCCACCCGCTGGAAGAAGTCGGGCAGGTGACCTCGATCGAGGACGTTCTCGCCCTCAAAGAAGCGGTCAAGGAAGTGCGTTTCAGCGCGGAGCTGCAGCATTACGTCGTGCGCCTTGTCGCCGAAACACGGCAACTCAAGGAGGTCAAACTCCCCGCCAGCCCGCGTGCCTCGCTCTCGCTCATGCGGATTTCGCAAGCGCTCTCGCTCTTTGAGGGACGGGAATTCGTGACGCCGGAGTGCGTGCAAAGTCTCGCCGCCGACGTCATTGGCCACCGCCTCGTCGTCGATCCCGAAGCCCGTTACGCCGGACGATGCGGACGGACTCTCGTAGGAGAAATCCTCGAATCGGTCGAAGTCCCCGTGTGATCCCCCGGGGGGGAGCCAAAAAAAACGGCCTCCCG
>JBNNED010000444.1:0-13819 GCA_050285825.1 Verrucomicrobiales bacterium
ACCGTCGGCGCAGGTCGTGTCGGTGAGATCCTCGACTAAGACCTCACAAGCGGGTTGAGCGGACATTCCCCTGGCAATGCCGCCCGACCCGAGCTGGTTTCACGGGGGCACCTTGAGAGAGGTGCCCCCGCAATCGCCTCAAAAAACAATCGCTAGGGTAGTAGCTCAATTGGTAGAGCACCGGTTTCCAAAACCGGGGGTTTAGGGTTCGAGTCCCTACTACCCTGCCATTTTTATCCTTCTCTCACCTGACTTCAGACTCCACTCATGTTACGCAAACTATCACTCTTCATCGGCGAAGTGAAAGCCGAACTCCGCAAAGCATCCTGGCCGTGGGAGTCCGATCCGAAGATCAAAGGAGTCAAAAAATACAAGGAGTTGATCGACTCCACCGTGGTCGTTCTCGTGGCCATGACCCTGCTCGCCGCCTTTGTCGCGATCTGGGATCTCATCAATGGTAAAGTGGTGACCTTCCTGACCACTCTGGGCAGCTAAGCCCACCTTCATCAATTTTCATTCAGCTTTTTATTTTTTCCCGCGACTTATGCCGACGATTCCCGAGCCCCGCAAGCAATGGTATGTGGTCCACGTTCTCTCCGGTCAGGAGCAGAAGGTGAAGAAACGCATCGAACGCTTGGTGGAAGAAGAAGAAATGGGCGACAAAATTTTTGAAGTCCTGGTGCCGACCGAGCTCGTCTCGGAAGTGCGCGGCGGGAAAAAGACCGAGACGAAGAAAAAGTTCTTCCCCGGTTACATCATCTGCAACCTCCACCTCTACACCGTCGATAACGAAATTGTCGAAGACACCTGGGCCTTCATGCAGGAGCTCGATGGTGTCATCGGCTTCGCGGGCACGAAAAACCGCCCCATCCCGATGCGTCCGAAGGAAGTCGACAGTATGCTTGCACAGATCAAAGAGCGCGAGGAAAGCGTCCGCCCGGCCTTCGAGTTCGAAGTGGGCGACAGCATCAAAGTGGCCGATGGTCCCTTCGAGAGCCAGACCGGCATCGTCGAGGAAATCGATCACGAAAAAGGAAAACTCCGCGTGGCCGTCACCATCTTCGGTCGCTCCACCCCTGTGGAACTCGAATACTGGCAGGTGGAAAAAGCCTGACCCACACTCTTTCTCTCTCTTCTTAACCCGAATACAACAACTAACGATTCCCGACCATGGCCAAGGAAATTACCAATGTGCTGAAACTGCAAATTCAAGCCGGACAAGCGAATCCCTCACCACCCGTCGGCCCTGCCCTCGGTCAAGCGGGGATCAACATCATGGGCTTCTGCAAGGAGTTCAACGCCGCTACCCAACAGAGCGCCGGTGACCTGCTTCCGACCGTGATTACCGTTTACTCGGACAAGTCCTTCTCCTTCATCACCAAGCAACCACCCGCCGCTGTTCTCCTCAAGAAAGCAGCCAACATCGCCTCCGGTTCCGGTGAGCCCAACGTCAAAAAAGTGGGCAAACTGAGCCGCGCCAAGCTGATGGAAGTGGTGGAGCGCAAAATGCCCGACCTCAACACCAACGACCCCGAAATGGCCGCTCGTATCCTCGAAGGAACAGCCCGCCAGATGGGTCTTGAGATCGAGGCCTGAGCCAATTCTCCCCTCCGATAACCGCAGGAGGGTCGGCACAGTCCGATCCGAGTGCACTGCAAAAAACAGACAATGAGCAAACGAAGCAAAAGATACCAGAACGCAGCCAACATGCTGCAGGAAGGCAAGAGCTACTCACTCGCGGAAGCGGTCGAGTTGCTGAAGAAATTCCCCGCCCCGAAATTCGACGCCACCGTCACGCTTTCGGCCCACCTCAGCGTGGATCCACGGAAGAGCGACCAAATGGTGCGCGGTAGCGTGGCCCTGCCACACGGCACCGGTAAAACGGTCAAAGTGATCGTCTTCGCGACCGGTGACGCCGCCAAAGCCGCCCAGGAAGCGGGCGCCGACGAAGTGGGTTACGAAGAGCTGATCAAAAAAGTCCAAGGCGGTTACACCGACTTCGACGCCGCCATCGCCACGCCTGACGCCATGGCTGAAGTTCGTAAAATCGCCCGGGTTCTCGGACCGCGCGGCCTCATGCCGAACCCGAAAACCGGCACCGTCACGGATGACACCGCGAAAGCCGTGAACGCGGTCAAAGCCGGTCGGATTGACTACAAAGTGGACAAGAGCGCGAACATCGCCGCTGCCGTTGGCAAGCTGTCCTTCGACGCCAGCAAGATCGAGGAGAACACCGCTTCCCTCATCGAGAGCATCGTCAAGGCCAAGCCCGCTTCGGCCAAGGGGAACTACATCAACAGCATCACGCTGTCCGCCGCGATGTGCCCCGGGGTGCCCATCGAAACCGCAACCTACATCAAACACTAAGACTCATGAATCCGGATAAAAAAATCATCACCGACGAACTTCTGGAGCGGGTCAACGCCTCTCCTTTCGTCATCGTGCTCGACTACAACGGCATGACCGTTCCCCAGTTCAACGAACTGCGCACGCGTCTCGCCGAGCACAATGGCACCGAGTGTCACGTCGCTAAAAACAGCTTCATGAAGCGCGTTTTGGCCGATGCCGGACTTCCCGACATCAGCGAGGCTCTCGTGGGTCAGACCGCTTTCGTCACCGGCGACGCCGACGTCTGCGCCGTCTCCAAAGTGATCACCAACGTCACCAAAGAATTCAAGCGCCCGGAAATCAAAGCCGGGATCCTGGATGGCGACGTTCTCGACGCCGATCAAGTGAAAGCCTTGGCTGCCTTGCCACCACGCGAGGTCCTCCTGGCCCAGCTTCTCGGGGTGCTCAACGCACCGGCCTCGAAACTTCTCCGCACGATCAACGAGCCGGGTGCTTCCTTGGCGCGTGTCATCAAAGCGAAATTCGACTCCGCGGAATAACAACAAATCTGAACAGATGGAATCCGCTCCGGCGGGTTGCCTGATAACATTAATGGTTCCTTGTCGGGGGGCGTGAACGTCTCCTTAAAAGCCTGGTAAATCCGGAAACGACAATACCGACACAAAAACAAAAAAATGGCTGATATCGAAAAAATAGCAGAAGAACTCGGCAAACTTTCCGTCCTGGAAGCCGCCGAACTGGTTAAGAAACTGGAAGACGAGTGGGGCGTTTCCGCCGCCGCTCCAGCCGCTGCCGTGGCTGTCGCCGCTGGTGGTGACGCAGGTGGCGACGCTGCCGAAGAGAAGACTGAATTCGACGTCGTTCTCGCCGAAGCAGGTGGTAACAAAATCGCGGTCATTAAGGCTGTGCGTGAAGTTGCCAGCGGCCTTGGTCTTGCCGACGCGAAGAAGTTGGTTGAAAGCGCTCCTGCTCCCGTCCTCGAAGGCGCGAGCAAAGACGACGCTGAAGCCGCTAAAGCCAAGCTTGAAGAAGCTGGCGCCAAAGTCGAACTCAAGTAATCCGACTTTCTTTCCTAGTCAGGGGGAGGCTCTCCTCCCCCTGGTTGGGTCCGGCCAGAGTTCAGTCGTTTTTTCGGTAAAAAACAACTGAACTCTGTTCGTGCCTAAAGCACTGACAGAAAAATCCGCCGACTTGCCCCGGTCGGCCCAACAACTACCCATCAGATTATGGCAAAGCGTCGCTATTTCGGAAGCATTGAAGAAGTCATTGAACCACCCAACCTGATCGAGGTTCAGAGCAAGTCCTACGAGGATTTTCTGCAAAAAGACGTTCCTGCCTCACAGCGGACGGAAACTGGACTGCAAGCCGTCTTTGAAGAGGTCTTCCCGATTAAAAGCTACGACGAGACCATCGAACTCGAATTCCTCGCCTACGACATCGAAGACCCGAAAATGTCGGCTCTCGACGCCCTGCGCACCGGCGAAACTTTCAGCGCCGCTCTCTATGTGACCTTCAACCTGAAGGACGAGACCGGGACGAAAAAAGAGCGCGTTTACATGGGCGAACTGCCGATGATGACCCGCCGCGGCACCTTCGTCATCAACGGCGCCGAGCGCGTCATCGTTTCCCAGCTCCACCGCTCGCCGGGGATCTGCTTTGAAAAATCGCAGCACCTCAACGGCAAGACGCTGCACTCCTTCCGCATCATCCCGGACCGTGGTTCCTGGCTCGAAGTCCAGTTCGACACGAACGACCTGATGTATGTCTATCTCGACCGTCGCCGCCGCCGCCGGAAGTTCCTTTCGACGACCTTCCTGCGCGCTCTCGGCTACCCGAGCGAGCGCGAGTTGGTCGAGAATTTCTTCGACATCCAGAAGCTCAAGCTGAAGGACAAGATGGACGAGGAAGAAATCGCCACCCTCATGCCCTTCGAGGACGTTCTCGATGGCGAAATCACGGTGGCGCGCGCCTACGAGCCCCTCTCCGTCGGGGTTTGCCGCCAGTTGGTCGCTCTCGGGCAGAAAACGATCGAGGTCATCGACTCCCGTCAGGACGAGATCCTCATCAAGACGCTGAAAAAAGACCCGGCCTTCGACGAGGAGTCCGCGCTCAAAGACATTTACAAGAAACTGCGCCCCGGCGATCCGCCGACCGCCGCCAACGCCCGCGCGCTCCTGAAGCGCCTTTTCTTCGATCCGAAGAAATACGATCTGACCCGGGTTGGCCGTTACAAAATCAACCAGAAACTCCGCATCGACGTCGATTCCAACGAGCGCGTCATGGTGGGTGAGGACTTCCTCGCCGCCACGAAATACCTTCTCGGTCTGCGCAAGGGCGAGGGGATTCTCGATGACATCGACCACCTCGGTTCCCGCCGCGTCCGCGCCGTGGGCGAGCTTCTGGCCAACCAGTGCCGCGTGGGTCTGGCCCGCACGGAGCGCCTGGTGAAAGAGCGCATGACCCTCTTCGATGTCAACATCGAGGGCATGACGCCGCAGAAACTGATCAACCCGAAGGCCCTTTCCGCCGTTGTGCGCGATTTCTTCGGTCGTTCCCAGCTTTCCCAGTTCATGGACCAGACGAACCCGCTGGCCGAACTGACGCACAAGCGCCGCCTTTCCGCTCTCGGACCGGGTGGTTTGAACCGGGACCGCGCTGGCTTCGAAGTGCGGGACGTTCACACCTCCCACTACGGTCGGATTTGTCCGATTGAGACCCCAGAGGGACCGAACATCGGTCTCATCAACTCGATGTGCACCTACGCCCGCATCAACGAGTTCGGTTTCATCGAGACGCCTTACCGCGTGGTCAAAAACCAGAAGGTTACGAATCAAATCCAATACCTCACGGCCGACCAGGAAGAGGGCTACCTCATCGCCCAGGCCAACAACCCGATCGACAAGGACGGAAACTTCCTCAACGAACGCCTGACCGTGCGGGAGCGCGGCGAGTTCATCGAGGCCGAGCCGAGCCGCGTTGATTACATGGACGTTTCGCCGAAACAGCTCGTTTCGGTGGCTGCGGGGATCATTCCTTTCCTTGAGCACGATGACGCCAACCGCGCGCTCATGGGAGCGAACATGCAGCGCCAGGGGGTGCCGCTTCTCGTCTCCGACGCCCCTCTCGTGGGCACCGGTCTGGAAGAAAAAGCCGCGCGCGACTCGCGTTCGGTCATCGTGGCGGAAGCTGACGGGATTTGCGCGGCTGCGACCGCCGAGTTCATCGTCACGAGCAAGGACGGCACCCTGCCGATCTCGCCCGAGCGTTTCCTTTCCGATGCCGAAAGCCTGCGGAGTGATCCGGAGAACGGTCTTTTCGTCTATCCGCTGCGCAAGTTCATGCGCTCGAACTCCGGCACCTGCATCAACCAGAAGCCGCTCGTTCACACCGGCGAGAAAATCAAGACCGGCGACATCATCGCGGACGGTCCGAACACCGAAAACGGCGAACTCGCTCTCGGACGCAACGTTCTCGTGGCCTTCATGCCCTGGAACGGTTACAACTTCGAGGATGCCATCGTCATCTCCGAGCGCGTGGTCAAGGACGACGTCTTCACCTCGATCCACATCAGTGAGTTCGAGTGCGCGGCGCGCGACACCAAGCTCGGGCCGGAAGAAATCACGCGGGACATCCCGAACGTGGGTGAAGAAGCACTTAAAAACCTCGATCACGATGGCATCGTGCGCATCGGGGCGGAAGTGAAGCCCGGCGACATCCTCGTCGGTAAAATCACCCCGAAATCAGAGACCGAACTCGCTCCGGAAGAACGCCTTCTGCGCGCCATCTTCGGGGAAAAAGCAGCGGACGTCAAAGACACCTCGCTGCGCGTGCCTTCCGGCTGCACCGGCATTGTCCAGGACATCCGCGTGACGACCCACGGCATGGCGCGTCGCAAGGAGAACGAGATGCAGCCGGCGCAGATGAAGAAGCAGCTGAAAAAGATCAACGACGACTATAAGAAGAAAGTCGATCAGTTGACCGATCAGCTCACCGAGAAGCTCTCCGACATCCTGCTGGGCGAGAAAATTCCTTTGGACGTCGTGAACGCCCAGTCTGGCGAGATCATCATTCCCGCCAACCGCAAGATCACGAAAACGCTCCTGCGCAAGCTCGCCAGCGTTTATGATCACATCGAAATCGACCCCAGCCCGATCCGGAACAAGATTCTCGAAATCATCTCCGGCTTCGAGAGCCGCTTCGCCGAGTTGGACTCCGACCGCGAACGCCGCCTCGACCAAATGGAGAGCGGAGACGAGATCGATCCCGGCGTGGTCAAGGAAGTGAAAGTCTTCGTCGCCGCCAAGCGCAAACTCAGCGTGGGTGACAAAATGGCGGGTCGCCACGGAAACAAAGGGGTGGTCGCGGTCATCGTGCCGGAAGCCGACATGCCTTTCCTCTCCGACGGCACGCCGGTTGACATCTGCCTGAACCCGCTCGGGGTGCCTTCGCGGATGAACGTCGGTCAGGTTTTGGAAACCCATCTCGGGGTGGCGGCCAAAGCCCTCGGCTTCACGGTGGCTTCCCCGATTTTCGACGGGATTCACGAAGACAAGATTTGGGATTACATGAGTAAGGCCAAGCAAGTCGACGGGGCGAAACTGATCGGTGACAACGGCGAAGTCCGCGAGCGCAAGCCCGGCGAGCCCGAAACGCCCGGTTACACCTGGATCGGCGATGGCAAAGACGGCTCCACCGCCGGTAAGTCCACGCTTTACGACGGCCGGACCGGCGATCCCATCCACCAGCCGGTGGTGGTCGGCATGATTTACATGCTCAAGCTCGGTCACTTGGTCGCGGATAAAATCCACGCCCGTGCGGTCGGTCCTTACTCGCTCGTCACGCAACAACCCCTGGGTGGTAAAGCCCAATACGGGGGTCAGCGTTTCGGGGAGATGGAGGTCTGGGCACTCGAAGCCTACGGCGCCGCTTACACCTTGCAGGAACTCCTGACGGTGAAATCGGACGACGTCCAGGGCCGGACCCGGATCTACGAAGCGATCGTCAAAGGTGACAACAACCTCGAGGCGGGCACGCCGGAGAGCTTTAACGTTTTGATCAAGGAAATGCAGTCTCTCGGACTTGATGTCCGTCCGGGCCGCAGCGGTGGTGAGGCCCCGGGAGAAAGCGATGACTTCTCCATCGAAGACCTCACCCTTTAACAACACGAAACCCCAGTAACGAAACTAACAACCAACGATTATCATGAGTGTTGAAACAAATCTACGCGAGCTCTACGGGGTCGACGAACAGCCGGATTCCTTTGATCAGGTGTCCATCACGGTGGCCAATCCCGAAACCATCCATTCCTGGAGCTTCGGGGAGGTGAAAAACCCGGAAACGATCAACTACCGCACCTTCAAGCCCGAAAAAGGCGGTCTCTTCTGCGAACGCATCTTCGGTCCGACCCGCGACTGGGAGTGCGCCTGCGGTAAGTATAAGCGCATCAAGCACAAAGGCACGATCTGCGACCGTTGCGGCGTGGAGGTGACCCTGAGCCGCGTGCGTCGCGAGCGCATGGGCCACATCGATCTGGCCGTGCCCGTGAGCCACATCTGGTTCTACAAGTGCATGCCCAGCCGCATCGGCCTCGTCCTCGACATGAGCGCCCGTGAACTGGAGCGCATCATTTACTACGAAGATTACATCGTGACCGATCCTGGTCGCACGCCACTCGAGCTGGGTCAGCTTTTGACCGAGTCCGACCTGCGTGACGCCGAGGAAGAATACGGCGACGAGTCCTTCCGCGCCGGCATGGGGGCGGAGGCCATCCGCGACCTCCTGGAGAAAGTCGATCTCGAGAAATTGATCGTCGAGCTCGAAGAGCAAATGGAGACGACGCGCTCGAAACAGAACCTCAAGAAACTGGCCAAGCGCCTCAAGCTGGCTCGTGGTTTCCTGAGCTCGAAGAGCCGTCCGGAGTGGATGATTATGACCGTCCTGCCGGTCATCCCGCCCGATCTCCGTCCGCTCGTGCCCTTGGAAGGTGGCCGTTT
This sequence comes from Verrucomicrobiales bacterium, assembly GCA_050285825.1. Lineage (GTDB taxonomy): Bacteria > Verrucomicrobiota > Verrucomicrobiia > Verrucomicrobiales > Akkermansiaceae > SW10. Next base: position 8,343 of record JBNNED010000444.1, read on the forward strand.
CGCCACTTCCGACCTCAACGACCTCTACCGTCGCGTCATCAACCGGAACAACCGCTTGCGCAACCTCCTCCAGCTCAAGACGCCGGAAGTCATTATCCGTAACGAGAAGCGCATGCTCCAGGAAGCCGTCGACGCCCTCTTCGACAACGGCCGTCACGGGCGGGCTGTCACCGGTGCCGGCAACCGCGCGCTCAAGTCCCTCAGCGACATGCTGAAAGGGAAGGGCGGCCGCTTCCGTCAGAACCTGCTTGGTAAGCGGGTGGACTACTCCGGACGTTCCGTGATCGTGATCGGCCCGGAGCTGAAGCTCAACCAGTGCGGTTTGCCGAAGAAAATGGCTCTCACGCTCTTCGAACCCTTCATCATCCGTCGCCTCAAAGAGCTCGGTTACTGCCACACCGTGCGCTCCGCGAAGAAGATGATCGATCGCAAGACGCCGGAAGTCTGGGACATCCTTGCCGAGGTCACCAAAGGCCACCCGGTCATGCTGAACCGCGCCCCGACGCTTCACCGCTTGTCGATTCAGGCCTTCGAGCCCGTTCTCATCGAGGGTTCCGCCATCCGCTTGCACCCCCTGACCTGCGGTGCTTACAACGCGGACTTCGACGGCGACCAGATGGCGGTGCACGTCCCGCTTTCCGTGGAAGCACAGATGGAAGCGCGCCAGCTCATGTTGGCCTCCAACAACATCTTCTCGCCAGCCAGCGGACGTCCCGTGACCACGCCGTCGCAGGACATCATTCTCGGCACCTACTACCTCACCTGGTCGCGTCCGCGCACCCAGAAGGACAAGGAAGCCGAGCAGAACACGCACTTGCCGCTCTTTGAGAACACGACCGAGGTCGAGTTCGCCATTGCCAACCGCAAGATCGAGTATCATCAGTGGATTCGCCTCCGCAACCCGGACCTCGGCAAAGACACCGTCTATGGCGACAAGGAATCGAAGATCATCGAGACCACGCCAGGTCGCGTGCGCTTCAACGAGATTTGGCCGGAAGGCGTCGGCTTCGCCAACTTCACCGTGGGCAAGAAGCAGATTGGCGACCTCATCTGGCGTTGCTATCAGACCGCCGGAGCGAAAGCGACCGTCAAGACTCTGGACAGCCTGAAAAACCTGGGCTTCAAGGAAGCGACCCGTTCCGGTTGCTCGATTGGGATCGTGGATATGGTCATCCCGGAAGAGAAGGACGGCGAACTCAAGACGGCCTACGCCGAGCTCGACAAAGTCACCAAGCACTACCGCAACGGGATCATCACCGAGGGCGAGCGCTACCAGAAAGTCGTCGACATCTGGACGCGTGCTTCCGACAACATCGCGAACGCCCTTTACCGCAAGCTGGAATACAACGAAGGCTCGAAGCGCGCCAACCCGCTCTTCATGATGGTCGATTCCGGGGCACGGGGTAACAAGAACCAGATCAAGCAGCTTTCCGGCATGCGCGGCCTCATGGCCAAGCCATCCGGTGAGATTATCGAACGCCCGATCACCTCGAACTTCCGCGAAGGTCTCTCGGTGTTGGAATACTTCATTTCGACCCACGGCGCGCGGAAAGGTTTGGCCGACACCGCTCTGAAAACGGCGGACTCCGGTTACATGACCCGGAAGCTCGTGGACGTCTCCCAGGATGTCATCGTGACCCAGCCGGACTGCGGCACGGTCAACGGCATCACGGTGCACGCCATTTACTCCGGTGATGAAGAAGCCGCCTCTCTGGCGAGCCGCATCTACGGTCGCTGCAGCTGCGAAACGGTCAAAGACCCGGTCAGCGAGGAAATCATCGTGAAGCCCGGCGATCTCATCGACGAGAAAAAGGCCCAGCGCATTGAAAACATCGGCTACGAGCGCTTGAAAATTCGCTCCCCGCTCACTTGTGAGTCGGACCACGGCTGCTGTCAGACCTGCTACGGCCTGAACCTCGCCACCGGTAAACTCGGTAAAATCGGGGAAGCCGTCGGGATCATCGCCGCCCAATCGATCGGCGAACCCGGAACGCAGCTCACCATGCGGACCTTCCACTCCGGCGGGGTGGCCTTCGGTTCCACGAAGCAACCGGAAATCAAGGCCAAGAACAAAGGCCGCGTCGTTTACAAAGACCTGCGCACCGTCGAAGACGTCGATGGCAACTACGTGGTTCTCAACAAAAACGGCTCGATCTCGGTCCGCGACAAAGACGGCCTGGAGCTGGAATCCTACAACATCGTGGTGGGTTCCGTGATCACGGTCAAAGATGGCGACGACGTCAAAAAAGGCGCCCAAGTCGTCACCTGGGACCCGCACTCCGTGCCCATCATTGCCGAAAAAGGCGGGGTCGTGGAGTTCCGCGACATGATTCCGGGCATCACCGTTCAAACCGAGACCGACAAGGAAACCGGTAAGAAAGGGATGACCGTCACCGAGCACAAAGAGGATCTCCACCCGCAAGTCGTCATCGTCGACGAGAAGAGCAAGGACGTTCTCGCCAGCTACTCCATTCCGGTCGGCGCTCACCTTTCCGTGAAGGAAAAAAGCACGATCCAGGGGGGCACGCAGCTCGCACGGACGCCGCGTAAGATTGCCAAAACGGGTGACATCACCGGGGGGCTTCCCCGGGTGGCCGAACTCTTCGAGGCCCGTCGTCCGAAAGACGCCTGCGTCATTGCCAAAATCGATGGCGAAGTCTCCTTCGGCGCCAACGTCCGCGGCAAACGCAAGGTCATCGTCACCGATCCCGACACCCAGGAAAGCGAGGACCACCTCGTCGCCACGCACAAGCACCTTTCCGTTTCGGAAGGGGACACCGTGCGCCGGGGTGACCAGCTCACCGAAGGCCCGATCGCTCCGGAAGACCTCCTCGAGGCTTGCGGCGCCCAGGCCCTGCAAGAGCATTTGACGAACGAAGTGCAGTCCGTTTACCGCGCCCAAGGGGTGGAGATTAACGACAAGCACATCGAGATTATCATCCGCCAGATGCTGCGCAAAGTGAAGATCACCGATCCCGGCGACACCGAGTTCCTCTGGGGCGACCAAGTCGAGAAAACGACCTTCAACGCGGCCAACGCCACGATCGTCGAGCAAGGTGGTAAGCCCGCCGAGGCCGAGCCCGTCCTCCTGGGCATCACCAAAGCGTCCATCGAGACCGAGTCCTTCATCTCCGCCGCTTCCTTCCAGGACACCACCCGTGTTCTCACCGAAGCTGCCACCTTGGGCAAAGTCGACACCCTGAAAGGCTTCAAAGAGAACGTCATCATGGGTCACCTCATCCCGGCGGGCACCGGATTCGGCACGCACAAGCGCTCCGACTTCCGCATGACCGTCGAGGAGCCAGAGCCGATCGTCGAAGAGCCGAAGGCTGAAGGCGACGAGCCGATGGCCGAAGCCGCAGGCGAAGAGAGCGCCTGATTCGGCGGCTTCCGAGTATTAAACTTCCAAAGCGCGTCCTCCGGGGCGCGCTTTTTTTGTGTATGATTCCGTCGATTGCCCGCTTCTGGCTCGCTTTTGACGGAAGACTTTGGCAGAAGAGGGGGATGAAAGTTTTTTGTATGCTGTGGCTCTTGGTCCTGAGCCCGCTTTGGGCGGCGGAAGAGAAGAAGGAAGCGGGGAAGGTGCGATTTGATCCGGTGCAGCGCGAGATCGAGGGGTGGACGGTGCACATTGATCCGGCCTTGTTGGAGGGCGATGGAGCCGAGGAGGGGGCACGCGCCTTGCGCATGCTGGCAGACCACTTGCACCGGATTTCGCTCCTCGTGGAAGGGGAACCTTTGAAAAAGCTGCGTCGCTGCGAAATTTGGATTGAGAAAAATCACCCCACTCTGCGCCCGATGCAATACCATCCGAGTGTCGAGTGGCTCCGGGCGCATGGTCACGATCCGCGTTTGGCCAAAAAGGTCCACATCACGCAGGCTTCCGCCTTGGTGGCGCGTTCCCAGTTGCTGCAACATCCGGCGGTCGTGCTGCACGAGCTCGCGCACGCCTACCATGATCAATTTCTCGGCTTCGATCACGCCGCTTTGCTTAAATGTTACGGCAGCGCGATGGCGCGGGGAAAATACGAAAAAGTCCTCAACTTCACCGGCCGCGAAATGCGTCACTACGGAGCCAGCAACCACAAGGAATACTTTGCGGAAGCGACAGAGGCCTATTTTTGGCGCAATGATTTTTTTCCCTTCGTCCGGGCGGAGCTGGAGCGCTTTGACCCGGCCCTGCACGCCGAGTTGGAAAAAATCTGGGGTCCCGCGCGCTGAGTTAGCGGCGGCGGAGGAGGCTGGTAGGAGATTCGCCGTGCCTTTTCTCTGCGCTTTGCTAGGCTGTGCGCATGTTGGCTCGTCCGTCGAAAATTGTCTGTGTCGGTTTGAACTACGCGGAGCACGTCCGGGAATCGACCGGTGAGCTGCCTTCCGAACCGGTGATTTTTATGAAAGCACCGTCCAGTTGGGCTGATCCCGAGCGGCCCCTGGTGCTGCCGCCGGAAGCGCACTGCCTGGATTACGAAGTCGAACTCGGGGTCGTGATCGGACGGGAGGCGCGGCGGGTGGCAGAGGCCGAGGCCTTGGATTACGTGGCCGGTTACCTCGTGCTCTGTGATTATTCCGAACGCTCCTGGCAAAAGGAGCGGGGCGGGCAGTGGGTGAAGGGGAAGAGCCACGATGGCTTTTGCCCGGCTTCTACGATGGTTCCACGGGAAGTGGTGCCGGATCCGCAGAATCTGCGTTTGTGGACGAAGGTGAACGGGGAGATGCGGCAGGACGGGACGACGGCGCAGATGATTTTCCCGGTGAAGAGGATCGTGAGCTATCTCTCTCGCTTCATGACGCTGGAGGCGGGCGATGTCATTGCCACGGGAACGCCCGCCGGAGTGGCCATGGGGATGAATCCGCCACGCTTTTTGAAGGTCGGTGATGTCATCGAGCTGGGCATCGACGGCATCGGCATGATTCGGCAGGAGATTGTCGCGCCTTGAATTTTAGTCACCCGTGCCAACTTGTTGCCAATCTTGGGCAAGTTGCTTGAACTGGGGAAATCCAGATAAAAAACGATGGATACGGATTTGCTGATGCCTGTGATCTTCCAGGGTAAGAAAATCGCTATCGTTAGGTTGACTGATTGAAGAGATGTTTTTCCACAAGAGTTCTTTTGTGCCGCCGAAAAGGGTGCGTGATATGATCTCTTCCGTGTTGTAGCGGATTTCAGTGAACCAAGTTTCCAAATTCAAAATGAGCGTTAAGACAATGAGAAAGCTGGCGATGATCAGGCTGGAAATTGCCTCATCACTGAGTTCATAAAGCCAGTTGCCTATGAAGGAGAAGACGAGGAAAATAGCTAAAGCGATGAGCCGGACGGTCAGTGGGTAGGTGAGTCTCAAGTAGCCTTTGTTGTCGCAAATAGCATGATAGCGGCGCCCGAGAATAATGATGAGAAGAATCCCGATCCCTAAAAAAAGTTTCAGAAGAGGATCGGGAATATTCATAAGTTGAGTTGACTCTTTTTTTGTAGTGGAAGT
>JBNNED010000445.1:0-6482 GCA_050285825.1 Verrucomicrobiales bacterium
GCCGCCACCGCCGCCGCTCTCGCCCTCGACGCCGGAGTGCCCGTGCAGGAGCTCGATTACGCCAAGCTGCGGGAGCGCCTGCTCGCCGACAAACAAATCCTCACCTGGGACAAGCCCTTCTCGCCCTCTTACATCCCGAAAGCGGCCCCTCAAGGGATTCCCACCCCCGTTTCCAAAGCCACGCTCAAGGGCGACTGGACGGCCTCGACCAGCGGCAACTACCTCCACGACAGCAACGAGGGCAAAGGAGAGAAAAGCGCGACTTACGCCCCGAACTTCAAGGAAGACGGGCACTACGAAGTCCACCTGCGCTGGACCTCACACGGCAACCGCGCCACCCAAGTCCCCGTGAGCATCCAGCATGCCGGCGGAACGGAGAAGCTGAGCTTGAACCAGCAGAAAAAAGGCACCTGGCACCGGATTTTCACCGGCCACTTCAAAGCCGGCGAGGCCAGCTCGCTCGTCATCTCCAACACCGGGACCGACGGCTACGTCATCGCCGATGAAGTCCGTTGGGTGCCCGTCCCCGCGAAGGACTGATAGGGCCACTCCTCCCCCACTCCAGAAAAAAGCGCGCTCCCCATCCCAAGGGGAACGCGCTTTTTAAGTTTCTAAAGGATCCCGGTCTTCAGGGGGAGCCCATCAGGAGCGCTGTCGGATGAAAAAAGCCCCCAAGGCCCCCAAACTCAGGAAGAGAGCGGACGGCTCGGGAACACCGGTGAGGGTGAAGTTATCGATGCGAAGCGTCACCCCGGTTCCATGCTGCGCGGCATAAAACCCCACCCCGGTCACATCGCCCAGGCCAAAGAGGGTCGCGGAGTCGGTGCTCGTGCCACCCAGACTCAGCGGGCTACCGCTGACCGAGGTAATTTCCACCCAATCCTGTCCGTTTAGATCGAAGGTTCGCGAGCCGTTTCCACCACCGATATCACTGTCATTAGCGTACCAAGTGCCCCCGACTTGGACGGCTAAACGGTAGTCACTCGTCGAGCCGCTCCGCCCCTGCACCCAGTTGGCCGTCAGATCGGTGGCATAATCACTCGCGTCAAATGCCGTAAAAACGCTCCCCGTGGAGGTGTGGGCGAAATAGTTCATGGCTGAATCACCCCCATCAGCGCTATTTGCCGATTGGAAGTAGATATAGTCGTTCACGCTCGTACCAGAACTACTATTGGTTCCGTCAAAGAGTCCCCCACGGTGAGTTGTAGGCAGACCACTGGGCGTCAGCACTGTCCGGTTCACCGGGGTCGTGCCCGCGTGACCAAAATAGCCCTCCCAGCCCGCGACGGTGATGTTATTCCCAGTCGATCCCGTCCCGTTATTAAAATCCTCGAAGGAATCATAAAGCGTCACCATGCCCGGACTGGACAGAGTGAGGCCAAGACCGAGGGCGCTGCTTGCCATTAGTGTTTTTTTCATAGTTTTGTTTCTGTTGTCATGTGCTTTCCTCGCCAGAATGGCTCGGAGAGAGTGTTGCTTTGGAAGTGATCTGATGATGCTGAAGTCATCGCGGCCTCAGGCCCGTTTTCTACGCAGGGTGAGAAAAAGTCCGCCCAGCCCAAGAACGGCGGTGGACGGCTCGGGAACGCCGGTGATTTCGATATTGTCCAAACGCACCGTGCGATTCCCCGAAGTAGAAACACTCATGCGGTTCACGTAGAAGCCGATGCCCGTGATGTCTCCGAGAGCGAACAAGCTGGCGGAATCGCTCGTCGTCGCGCCCAAGCCCATTGGCGCGCCCACGTTGGCCGTGATCTCCACCCAATTCTGGGCGTTCAGATCGATGCTGTGCGCCGTGCTGGCACCATCGATATTTTGGGTGGCATACCAAGTGCCTGCGACCTCGACAGCGAAGTGATATGATTCCTGTCCCGAAAACCCATTGGCATTCTCGACCCATGACAAGGTAAGCCCAGTGCTATAAAGCGAGGCATCGAAGGAGGTGAAGGCACTCCCTGCTGCCGTCCGCGAGAAGATGTCCATTTCTTCAATGCCGGATGAGGTTTTTTGGAAATAAAGGTAATTCTGAACGGCGCTGGAGCCACTCCCCGTGCTACCGACGAAATATCCCGAGCGGTTTTGAAATCCCGTGGTCGTCGCCGCCATATCGAATCCCGCTCCTTCGTCATGCCCGATAAAGCCTTCCCAGCCGATCTCGGAGAGTTCATGTCCGGCTGAACTCAGGGAGGCAAAATCAGAGTCGGAATGGTACAAGCTCACCGCTCCGGGAAGGAGGGCGCTTGAAAAGAACAAGGTGGCGGCGCAAGTCGTTAAGTGATGTGTGTTCATTGTATGGTCGTGTGGTATCGAATTAAGGATTCTGAGAACCCATCTAAGCAGTGAGTTGTCTGCGGAGGGATTTTGGACAAAAAAAGATCATTTCCGCGCTTTTTCCTCCCTCTCGTCCCCCTCATTTGCTAGCTTGCACCTCAACTTATGAAACACGCTCTTCCCATCCTTCTTGCCGGCCTTTCCCCTCTTTCTGCCAGCACCCTGCTCTACTGGGATGGCACGAGCAATGCCGGTGGCAACCAACTTCTCGACCAAAGCGGCAATGGCATTCATGGCAACCGTTCTCAAGGCGGGACGGGCACATGGGAAATCGCTCCTGATGGCGGTCCGGGAGGCGCGGGAGATTCGTATTTGAATTTGGATTCAGGGGCTGACGATTCGGGTAATTACGCCCGCACGCATTTTTCATTCCCTACGACGACCCATGATCTGAGCAATCAGAGCTGGGCGGTCAGCGGCTGGTTTGACCGATCCGGCACGGATCTGGACATGATTTTCAACTTCGGAGGAGGCGATGGTTATGGCGGCGAGAACGAGCTCTACCTCTATGGCAACGCCACTGACCAGCTGGCACTCCATCATTTTGCTGGCAGTGGCAACCAACAAATCAATCTCGCGACCACCTACAACACGGGAGAGTGGAACAGCTATGTCATCAATTTCACCGCCTCCGGCCTCAACGATGGCAAGGGAACGCTTGGTTTTTACCACAATGGTGCTCTTGTCGGCTCGGACTCCACCTTTACCTTCAATATGGTCCAAAGCCGACTAAATTACGGAGGCACTGGCAATACCGGCACTGAAAGCCGGAACTATAACGGCGGTCTCGACGACTTCGCCCTCTACACGCGCACCCTGACGACCGAAGAAATCACGGGCCTGCATAACCGCACGATCACACCCCTGCAGATCCCCGAACCCGGCTCCTTGATTCTCCTTTTCGGTGCCGGCCTCCTCCCCCTCACGCGGAGAAAGCGCTGACGCACGGGCTGGGATAGCGAGCTAGAGAAGGCTTCAAGAACGCCGCCGCTTCAGAAAAACCCCGAGAGCCCCCAGACTAAGAACGAGAGCGGAGGGCTCGGGAATCGCTTCCAGACTGAAGCTGTGATAGGTCGCGGTGGAAAAATGCCCACTGCCACCGCCCCCGGCTGCCGTGCGAATGCCGAAACCGTTGGCTGCGGCCGGGCTGTCCCAAGTGCCAGTGGCCGTGGCGGTGTTGGCATCGAGATTATTCGAGATGAAGGCGGTCACATCCAGTGATCCGTCGCTTTGAAAAATCCCCGTCACTTCAATCGTGAAGAGGGCACCCGCAGTCTCCAGGTTTGTGAAATTCGTCGCCCCGATATTTCCGTTACTCACCGAGCTCATCCCGTGAAGCTCGAACGAGCCGGAATTTTCATAGCCCCCGTTCATGATGATCCGCGGAGAGCCGGATCCGTTCGCTAAAAAATGAATGGAAGTGTTCTCATACTGCCCCGTTCCCGTGCTCAAATTAAAACTCGCGCTCATGCGGAAGCCTTGGCCCGCCGTGCGATCAATCACAGGGCTGGGATCAAAGAGGGTGATTCTGCTCCCCACCCCTTGAGCATCCATGAGAAATTGACCACCTGCCGTGATCTCGCTCGACCCACCTCCTGTCGCTGCGTTCCACCCCAGCGGTTGGGACGCCCCGACCGTCGAGTCGCTAAAATCCGTGCTGTAAGGGACCGTCACGGCCGCCGAGAGGGGAGCGGCGAGGGCTAACATTCCAACATTCCAATGGCAGAGAGCTTTCATGATCCATTAGCAATGACAGAGTTTCGCCGGGCCTGTCAAGCGGGAAGCTGGCACCCCCTTCCAGTCTCAGCCTTTTGCGGCGCTGGCGCGGCGGAGGCGATCCATGAGGGCGCGCCCGAGGCCGGTCTCGCTCACGGGCTCGGCCACGATGGCATCGACGCCCGTCCGGTCCAGCTCCCGCAGGGCGTAGAAGAAGCGCACGGCGGCTTCTGCGAGCTTGCCACTGCCGGGCGAGAGAATTTCCGTCGCCGCCCAGTCGTGGCGTCCGAGGTAGCCATCCCGCTCTTCACCCCGGTAGCTCAGCAGGCCGTAGCGTTTTCCCGCTTCGGGCTGAAAATCCTCCGGCTTGTCAAAAAGGAGCACGGGGCAACCCGGCGCGTAGTGACTTTCGACCTGACCCGGCGCCTCCACGCCTTCTCCGGCTTTCTTTTTGACGACGATGACCTTGCCGAAGTCGCGCAGCTCCTCGCGGGTGACGGGGCCGGGACGCAAGAGACGGAGTTCGACGCCTTTTTTGCCGATTTGCGGGGCCACGATCGTGCTTTCGAGTCCGTCACGACACGCGCCGCCATCGATGATCAAGGGAATGCGTCCGCCGAGTTCCTCCTCGACGGCCCGGGCGGAAGTTGGGCTGATGCGGCCGAAGCGATTGGCGCTCGGCGCGGCCACGGGACCCAGTTTTTTCGCCACTTCCCGCATCACTTCGTGGGCACTGAGGCGGACGGCCACCGTGGGGAGTCCGCTCGTGACGAGATCGGAAACTTCCGCTTTTTTCGGGAGGATCAGGGTCAAGGGACCCGGCCAGAATTTCTGCGTGAGGGCCGCGACAACCTCCTCCAGCTCCTCGGGCACTTCGGCGACTTTCCCGAGATCCTCCACGCGTCCGACGTGGACGATGAGGGGGTCGAAACTCGGTCTCTCTTTGACCTCGAAGACCTTGGCCACAGCCTCGCTGTTAAAAACATCCGCCCCCAAGCCGTAAACGGTCTCCGTCGGCAAGGCCACGACCTCCCCCGCGCCGAGCAGCGCAACCGCTTCCTTGACGCTCTCCCGCCATTCTTCGAAATCCGCGACGACAATCTTCGTTTCCATGCCCCTTGCTAGCGATTCCGGCGAAAATTGGAATTTTAGAATTTAGAAATCGCCCGATCGCCTGTATGAATCATTTCCAAGCATTTTCCCCACTCTTCTCCGTGCAAAAAAACCTCATCCTCATCGGCTTCATGGGATCGGGCAAGTCCACCATCGGACACGCCCTCTCCAAGGCCTTGGGGTACCCGCATCTCGACACCGATGAGCTCATCGTGCGGGAGGCCGGCCTGAGCATTCCGGAGATTTTCGAACGACACGGGGAGGAGCACTTCCGCGAGCTGGAAACCGCCACCCTGCGGGGCTTGCGCGGCAAAACACACCAGATCATTTCCACCGGCGGCGGCATTATCGGTCGGCCTGAGAACCGCGCGCTGCTCCAGGAGCTCGGCTACGTCGTCTGGCTGTCGGCCCGTCCCGAAGAAATCCTCCAGCGCACCTCGCGCAACAGCAATCGCCCGCTACTCCAGACCGAAAATCCGCTCGAAACGATCCACACCCTCCTCTCCGCGCGCCTCCCGCACTACGAAAAAACCGCGCATCTCAAGGTCGAGACCGGCGGATTGGATTCTTCTGAAATCTCCGCTGGCATCATCGACTCCGCCCGCTATCATTTCTCCCATCATGATGACTAAAACACTCCCCGCCATTTTCTTTCTCCCCGTTCTCTTCCTCTCTTCCTGCTCCACCGCCTATTACGGCGCGATGGAAAAGCTGGGCTACGAAAAGCGTGACATTCTCGTCTCCCGCGTGAAAAAAGCCAAGAAATCGCAAATCGAGGCGAAAGAAGAGTTCAAAACAGCCCTCGACGCCTTCCTCGATACCACCAAGGTCAAAGGCAGCGCCCTGGAGAAAAAATACCGCCAGCTCGACGGGGCTTACGAGGACGCCAAAGCCCGCGCCGACGAGGTGCGCGAACGCAATGACGAAGTGGAAAAAGTGGGCAAAGCGCTCTTCAAAGAGTGGGATCGCGAGATCAAGAGCTTTGAAAACCCGGAGTTCAAAGCCCAGTCCGCGAGCCACCGCCGCGCTTCACTCGCCCGCTTTAACTCCCTCACCAGCGCCGCGCGCCGCGCCGAAAAATCGCTCGACCCCGTCCTCTCCGAGTTCCGCGACCACGTCCTCTTCCTCAAGCACAATCTGAACGCCCAAGCCGTCAACTCCCTGGCGGGCGAAGTCCGAAAAACCGAGATCAACGTCTCCCGCCTCATCGCCGACATGGAACGCGCGATCGCCAAGGCCGACGCTTTCCTCCAACAACTCAACTGACCCAAGCAGCCCATGGCCGACGCGCGCATGAAATACCAGATGATAGATCGGAAGAG